>CAVJNL010000012.1:0-36404 GCA_963650985.1 Clostridium sp. CAG:413 | reverse complement strand
CGTAAGGCAGCGCAGAAATTTTGGGCACCGCAACAGGGTCATCGGCCCCTACGGAGGGGGATCGGAGAATGAAAAAAGCAAGGACGGGTGGGGCCGTCCTTGCTTTTGGGTGGGAGATTTTTATTATTTTTTACAAATACTAATAGGATCCTTATTAGTTTTGCTGGTCGTGGGGGGTGTAGTGGACATGGAGGTGGGTGTGGCACCAGTGGGGGCCGAAGCCCGAGAGCATGGCGGTTACCACGGGGTTCTTTTCGGCGCGCTTGAAGAGGGCGGAGGCGTCGGCGGCGTAGAGGCCTTCGCCCCGGGCTTTTTTGGCGGCGGTGAGGCCGTAGGGCTGGCCGGCTCCGCCGACACAGCCGCCCTGGCAGCTCATGACCTCGACCAGGTGATAAAAGCGCTTGCCCGATTCTATATCGGCGATGAGTTTCTTGGCGTGGACCAGGCCGTTGACCACGGCGATCTTAATTTCGATGCCGTCCACATCGTAGGAGACCTCGCGGATGGGGGCGTCGCCGCGGATGCCGGAGACGCGGACCTGGCGCAGGGTGTTTTTGGTCTTATCGGGCAGGCAGTGGCGCACCACGGACTCGGCCACGCCGCCGGTGACGCCGTAAATAACCGCCGCGCCGGAGCCCAGGCCGAAGGGCAGGTCCGGGGATTCCAGCTCCAATTCGTCCAGGTGGATGCCCGTCTCGCGGATCATGTCTACCAGCTCACGGGTGGTGAGCACCAGGTCTACATCCGGGGTGCCGTTGTGGAAAAATTCGTCCCGGGCGGCCTCCATTTTCTTGGCCGTGCAGGGCATGAGGGCGATGTGGTAGGTGGTGCGTCCGTCGGCGGCGTCCTTTTCGGCGTACTTGGCCTTGAGGACGGAGGCGAACATCTGCATGGGAGATTTGCAGGTGGAGATATTGTTCAAATACTTGGGGTCATTCAGCTCCAAATACTTGACCCAGGCGGGGCAGCAGGAGGTGAACATGGGGAAGGGACCGCCCGCTTGCAGGCGCTGCAGGAACTCCTCGGCCTCGGTGATGGTGGTGATGTCGGCGGCAAAATTGGTGTCGTACACCTCGTCCACGCCCATGATCTTCAGGGCCGAGACGATGCGGTCGAGAATATTTTCGCCGGGGGCATAGCCGAACTCTTCGCCGATGGCTACACGGACGGCGGGGGCGATCTGCACTACCACACGCTTTTGGGGGTCGTGGATGGCTTTCCAGGCGGTACCGATCTGGTCGTTTACCGTGATGGCGCCGGTGGTGCAGACGGCGGCGCACTGGCCGCAGCTTACGCACTTGGTTTCGCTGAGTTTCCTATCGAAAGCGGGCATGACCTGCAGCTCACTGCCCCGGCCCGCAAAGTCCAGGATGCCCTGGCCCTGCTTTTCCTCGCACACCCGCACGCAGTCGCCGCAGAGGATGCACTTGTTGGGGTCGCGGAAGATGGCGTGGCTGGTGTAGTCCATTTCGTAGCGGGGGCGGGTGTCCGGGAAGCGGACATGGCGCACGCCGAAGCGCTGGGCCAGCTCTTGCAGGCGGCAGTTGCCGCTCTTGGCGCAGTTGGTGCAGTTGCAGTCGTGGGAGGCCAAAAGCAGCTCCAGGATCATGCGCCGGTGCTTTAAGAGCTTCGCGGTGTTGGTGCGGATGGACATACCGTCCCGGGGCTCCATGGAGCAGGAGGCCTCGATCTTGCCGGTCTTGGTGTCCTCCACCATGCACATACGGCACGCGCCGTAGACGCTCAGGTCGGAGTAGTAGCAGAAGGTGGGAATGTCAATGCCCGCCTTGCGCACCACGGCCAGGACATTTTTCTCCCCGTCAAAGGGGACGCGGACGCCGTCGATGATCATAATTCCTTTTGCCATGGCTTAACCCTCCTCTTCGATGGCATCAATGGCCCCGAAGGGGCAGGCGCCCCAGCAGGCACCGCAGTGGATGCACTTTTCATTGTCGATGACATACGGCGTGCGGGGGTGGCCGGAAATGGCCTCCATGGAGCAGTTGCGGGCGCACTTGCCGCAGCCCTTGCACAGCTCCGGCTTAATTTCCAGACGGCGCTTGCGGCCATTGCACACGGGGCAGTGGTGGTCTACCACATGGTTGAGATATTCGCCCCGGAAGTAGCGGAGGGTGCTCAGCACCGGCTTGCAGGCGCTTTGGCCCAGGCCGCACAGGGCGGTGGTGGAGATGGTGTCGGAGAGGTTCTCCAGCAGGTCCAGGTCCTCCGGGGTGCCCTCGTTGGCGACGATGCGGTCTAAAATCTCCAGCATGCGCTTGGTGCCCTCCCGACAGGGGACGCACTTGCCGCAGGACTCGTTTTGCGTGAAGTGCATGAAGAAACGGGCGGTCTCCACCATGCAGGTGTCCTCGTCCATGACCACCAGGCCGCCGGAGCCGACGATGGCACCGACTTTTTTCAGGGAGTCGAAGTCCAGGGGCAGGTCCAGGTGCTCCTCGGTGAGGCAGCCGCCGGCGGGGCCGCCGATCTGCACGGCCTTGAACTTTTTGCCGTTTTGGATGCCGCCGCCGATGCCAAAGATGATCTCCCGGAGGGTGGCGCCCATGGGGACCTCCACAAGGCCCGTGTTCACCACATTGCCGGTGAGGGCGAAGGTCTTGGTGCCGGAGCTGCCCTCGGTGCCGATGGAGCGATACCAGGCGGCACCCTTATTGAGGATGCCGGGGACGTTGGCGAAGGTCTCCACATTATTCAGAACCGTGGGCTTGCCCCAGAGACCGTGATCCACGGTGCGGGGGGGCTTGGTGCGTGGCATGCCGCGTTTGCCCTCGATGGAGGCGGTGAGCGCGCTGCCCTCGCCGCAGACGAAGGCACCGGCACCCCGGTTGATGTGCATGTGGAAGCTAAAGCCGGAGCCCATGATGTCATCGCCCAGGAGGCCCAGGCGGGTGGCCTTGTCGATGGCGACCTGGAGGCGGGTGACGGCCAGGGGATACTCGGCGCGGACATAGATATAGCCCTCGGTGGCCCCGGTGGCGACGCCTGCGATCATCATGCCCTCGATGACGGAGTGGGGGTTGCCCTCCATGATGGAACGGTCCATGAACGCGCCGGGGTCGCCCTCGTCGCCGTTGCAGACGATGTATTTTACATCGGAGACATTCTTGCGCACGCTCTCCCACTTGCGTCCGGCGGGGAAGCCGCCGCCGCCGCGGCCACGGAGGCCGGAGTCGGAAATTTCCCGGCAGATGGCCTCGTCCGTCATGTCGAACAGGGCCTTTTCAAAGGCGCGGTAGCCGTCCTTGGCGATGTATTCTTCCAGGTCCTCGGCGTCGCTGGTGCCGCAGCCCTTGAGGACGACACGGTGCTGCTTTTTATAGAAGGGAATGTCCTCCTGGCGGGGGTAGGACACGCCGTCCTGGTGGTAGGTGAGGCGGTCGATGATCTCGCCGCCTAAGAGGGTGCGCTCTACGATCTCGTGGCAGTCCTCGGGCCTGACGCGGACATACATGACGCCCAGGGGCTCGATGTGGACCAGGCAGCCCATTTCGCAGAAGCCGTGGCAGCCGCTCATTTTGATGTGGAGACTCTTTTCCTCCTCACCGTGGTGGGTGAGGCCTACATAGATGTTGAGGCCCCGCTCCTGGCACTCGGCCCGGAGGTTTTCGTACACTTTCATGGAGCCGCTGGCGATGCAGCCGGTGCCGGCGCAGATGAGCACCGTCAGGGCGGAGCGGCTGCGCGCTAAGGCATCGGCGGCCTGGGCTTGCAGGGCGTGGAAGCCCTCTCGGGTCAGAACACTCATTTGGCAAGGCCCTCCTCTTTACGAATGGATTCCAGCAGCGACAGGGCGGCGTCCGGGGTCATTTTGGCGTGGACCTCGCCGTCGATGGTGAGCACCGGGGACAGGCCGCAGGCACCCAGGCAGGCCACGGTCTCCAGGGTGAAGAGGCCGTCGGCGTCGGTCTTGCGCTTGCCGGTGAGCTGCATATACTCGTGGATGGCGTCGTAAATGGGCTGGGACTTGCGGACATGGCAGGCGGTGCCGTCGCATACGCGGATGAGGTGCTTGCCCTTGGGCTCCAGAGAGAAATTTTCATAGAAGGTGGCCACGCTGTAAACCTTGGCCGTACTGATGCCCAGGCGGTCGGCGATGAGGGTCATGTCTTCGGGGCTGAGATAGTTGAAGGCCGTTTGCGTGTCCTGCAGAATGGCGATCAGTTGGCTGGGCTGGGCCCCGTGGGCATCGATGATCTCGTCCACGCGGGCGAGGCGTTCGTTCATGCTCATGTGTTCCTTTCTCCTTGCTGTCATCTTTCCATCGCTGCCGCGCAATGCACGGCACTTTATGAATATTTTAACATAACACAGGAAGATTGCAATAGATTTAACAATCTTTTTAGGCGGGGGACGAGCCAAAATATGAGAAGAAAAATTGTGCAAAACGATAGATTTGTGGGGTTGAGAAGAATTTTTTTAAGGAAAAACGGTGGGAAGATCTTGAGAAAAAATGATTTCCGTGGTATACTCTAACGAAAAGTAACAGCGCGGAAGGAGGGCGAGATATGGGCAGCGTGCATCAGGGGCACAGGGCCAGGCAGCGGAAAAAGCTGCTGGAAAACGGGCCGAGAGCCTTTGCCGACCACGAGCTGCTGGAGGTGCTGCTGTATTACGCCATCCCACGGCGGGACACCAATGAGTTGGCCCACAGGCTTTTGGAGCGGTTTGGGTCGCTGCAGGGGGTGCTTTCCGCGCCGGTGGAGGAGCTGTCCGTCGTGGAGGGCATGGGGGAGAACGCGGCGGTGCTGCTGAACCTGGTGCCGCAGATATGGCAGAGGTCCTTGCAGGAGGGCCCGGAGCGGATCCTCAACACTGTGGACAAGTGCGGGGAGTATTTCGTGGGGCTGCTGTCGGGCAGCCGGAGAGAAATGCTGTGGCAGGTGTGCCTGGACGGGAAAGGAAAGGTGCTGTCGTCCCGGTGCCTGTCGGAGGGCGATGTGAGCATGGCAGCGGTGAGCGTGCGGCAAGTGGTGGAGTACGCCCTGCGGGCCGGGGCGGTGGGCGTTGTGCTGGCACACAACCACCCCAGCGGCGTGGCGCTGCCGTCCCAGGAGGATTGCGCCACCACGAGGATGATACGGGACGCGCTGCGGACGATGAATATTCAGTTGGTGGACCATATCATTGTGGCGGATCGGGATTATGTGAGTATGGCGGCCAGCGGGCTGCTGATATAACTGGCGAAAAATCTTCGGTTTTTCTGCCAAAGGGCTTGCAGCCTGCGGGCGGCAAACTCTGCGAGGCTTTTTGTATATTCGGATATGAGGGAGCGCCGGGCCGGGGGGCCCGGCGCTTTGGCGTGGGGGAGATGAGAGAGGAAAGGGGAAAGATGGGCGGGGAAAACAAGGGGTGCGGTACAAGTCCGGGCGGGGTAGAACCCCGCCCCTACGCACGGTTTGCCAATAGGGGTCGTAGGGCGCGATGCCCACATCGCACCGGGCGGTAGACGCAGGGGGGGCCCTGTTATACCAGGGCAGTACAAGCGCGGAGCGCGTCGCGGTGGATAGACGCAGAGACAGTGCGAAAGCACGGGACGGGTTTGCACCGGGTTATTCGCGGGGCCGAAGGGTTCCGACACGGTTTGCACCACGCCCGCGCAAGGAATCCAAAACCATTGGTTTTGGCGGCGTTCTTTGGGTACTTTCTGTCGCTGGTGACAGAAAGTGCCCCGCCGGAGGCATTTGTAGGTACAAGGGGTGCGGTGGTTGGCGGGACACATGGGTCCCGCCCTACAATGGTAATTTTTGCAGGGCTGGGTCGTGGGCCCTGCGGGTGCGGTGGGGAAAAAGAATCCCCCAGTCACGGCTTTGCCGTGACAGCCCCCTTTAGGCAAGGGGGCCTTTAAGGACGGGGGATGCGGATTGCCACGGCCGGTTTGCGAACTGGCCTCGCAATGACAGCTTTTTCATGGGGGTGGGGGTGTGAGAAAAGCCCTCCGGTTTGGGGCCGGGGGGCTTTTGGGGTTGAGTTGCTTTATTGCAGGAGGAGGAGGCTGAAGACCAGGGTGAAGAGGGCTACGGTTTCTATGATACCGATGACGATGAAGTAGTTGGCGGTGCCTTTGCCGGTTTCGCCCAGGGCGTCGGCGGAGGCGGCGGCTACTTTGCCCTGGAAGAAGGCGGAGAGGCCGATGGCAAGGCCTGCGAAGATGCCGGTGAACATGGCCAGGGCGGCGTCACAGCCACCCTCTACGGCGCTGCGGATGAAGTTCATCAGCAGGAAGCCATAGATGGTCTGGGTCAGGGGGGCACCGGAGAAGGCCACCATGATGAAGGGGGCGGGTTTGCCGTTTGCATAGCACTTTTTCCAAGCGCCTACGGACGCCTGGGCGGCGAAGCCGGAACCGAATGCAGAGCCCATGGCGGACAGGCCCAGTGCGCAAGCCATACCAATAAATTCGATACTCATAATTGATCTCCTATCCGTTTATTTTTTTAGTTTGTCTTGTTTCTTAAAGGGATCGTAAGCGATGCCGGCCCATTCCATACCCAATTGGCCGGAAAACTCCAACAGGTTCAGCCGGATGCCGTGGACCACCACGGACAGCAGTCCCATGACGATGTTCAGCCCGTGACCGATGAGAAGTATCAGCACGGCGGCCACCACCAGGGGGCCCTTGAAGCCGAAGGCCATGTTGTTGAAGCTCTGGGCGATGGCCAGGGAGGCCATGCCCACGGCAAACAGGCGGATGTAGCTCATGATATTGCCGAAGGCGCTGATGGTGTTGAGGAATACGGTGAAGGCATTGCCGACACCCGCCTTGAGACCCTGGCCGAAGCTCTTATCCGGGGACATACCGCCAAACAGCACCACCAGCAGGAAACCGGCGATGACCACGGCGGCCACCACGGGGAGATTGGCCTGCTGGCCGATGACCAGGTACAAAACCACGAAGTACAGGGCGTCGATGGCGGCCAACCAGCCAAGGTCTGCTATCCAGCTCAGGTCCTTCTCCCCCAGCTTGCAGCGGATATTCATGACGCAGGCCAGGGAGAGTTGCACCGTGCCCAGGATGAAGCAGAACTTCATGATTGTGTTTTGCTGGGCGGTGGTGGAGACATTGAAATACGCCGGGTAGTTGGCGAAGCTGGGGATGACCAGCTTTTTCAGCAGAGGCACATTCATGGCCTGCTCCAGGCCGAACCAGGTGCCTGTGAGGGAGCCCCATATCACCGTGGCGATGGAGAGCACCCACAGAAGCTGGACGGCGTTGGACTTGCCCTTACCCTTGACTGTGAGAATGAGAGCCAGGAGCAGGAACAGGCAGCCATAGCCTGCATCGCCGATGATCATAGCGAAAAACAGGGTGAAGAAGCCCAGGAACCAGAAGGAGATGTCGTACTCCCGGTAGCCGGGGACGGTGCCGAGAATGTCGAACACCGGGATCATCAGCTTGGTGATCTTGTTGTATTTGACCTTGGTGGGGACTTGGTCGTCCTCTGCGTCCGGGTCCTCCAGGGCCCACGCCCAATGGGCCTGGGCGGCGGCCTTTTTGAACTCCTCTGTCTGGGCGGCGGGCAGGTAGCCCCGGAGCCAAAGGAGGCCGTCCTGGGTTTGGGAGGAGTTGCTGACGGCGGAATACTCGGCGGCATTCTGCGTTTTCAGCATTTGGTCTTGGAGGCTGGGCAGGTGCCGGGTGGCTTGGGCCAAAAATTCCTCGCACTCTTTGAGGCCCCGGTCGCAGTCCACCTGCTCCTGCTCCAGGTCCGCCAGGCCCTTTTCGGGGAGGGGGAACTCAGTGGCGGAATACTGGGCAGGCAGGGGGGCGAAGGTAGCCAGGGTGGGCATTTTGCCCACGGGGGCCAGGCGCACCACCTGCACATCGGGGTCGGCAGTGAGGGCCGCAAGGGTCTTTTTATCGGTGCGGTAAATGTGGATGTCCCAGCCTTGGGCGCGCAGCTCCTGCACCTCACTGGGGGAGAAGCGGCCCCACTCGGCCAGCTTTTCCGCTGCGGCGTGGGCGGCGGTACGCTTTTCCTGGAGGGATTTCTTGCGCTCCAGGCAGGCGGAGAGGTCACGGAAGAAGGGCTCGAACTCTTCATCGGACAGCACCGCCTCCTCCGGCTGGGGGGGATACTCTTGCAGGGCCGTGGTCATGCGGCTCAGGGCGGCGAAGCGCTCGGTATATCGGAGGTCGGAGGCGGCCTTTTCGGAGAAGTGGACGATGCCGAGAGCGCGCAGGCTATTAAGCATTTCGGCCTTTTCCGGCTCGGTGGTCACGATGTGGACCACCTTCATTTTTTCGATCATCGGCTCACCTCCTGCAATTTCTTTTTGGCGATCTTGCCCCGGACCACGGCGGAGGTCTGCTGGTCGCCCAGGTAGATGCCGATGACGCGGATGTTCTCCTTGGCCTCGGGAATTTTCACCTTTTCAAAGAGGTTCACCCGCTGGGCGGTGGAAAGGAGCTCCTTTTGCAGCAGCTCCACCTGCTGGCGCAGGGTCTTGGCCAGGGCATCCAGCCGGGCAATTTCCCGCAGGCGGACGGCGGCGGTGTCTACCCAGAGGGGGTAGTCCGCTACATCGTACTGGATGTCCTCAAAGCGCAGGTCACGGAACACCGGGACGGTGACGCCGGCGATGTTCTCCTGGCCGCACTCCACATGGCTGGGGCGCACCAGGGTCTCCAGGCGCTTATCCGGGGGGAAGGTCTCGTTTTCCGCGAAAACGGCCACCCAATCGTCCAAGCCGTCCACGGCGATGCGGTAGTCCCGCTCCACCTGCTCCAGCTTGGCGGTGACCTGCATCACCACGGACTGGAGCTGCTGTTTTTTGAGCTGCAGGGTGGGCAGGTAACGCTGAAACTGCTTCAGGCGGTCCTTCTGCACCTTCAGCTCGTTTTTTGTGAGTTTAACTGCCATAGGCGCCCCCTTATTCTGCGGCGGTGGGCTTGGGCCATCTCTCCTGGATGAGGCTGGATTTCAGGCCCGTTTCATTGGGCTCGAAGCACTGGGCCAAAATCTCCCAGCCCAGGTCCAGCGCCTCCTCCAGGGGGATATTCACGCTCAGGTCCATCAGCTTCGTTTCAAAGAGATGGCCGTATTTCAGCAGCTTTTCGTCCCACTCGGACATCAGGAAGCCCATGGACTTTTTCTCCAGGCTTTCTTTATAGGCGCTGTACAGGCGGATCATGCCGTCCATCAGGGCCCGGTGGTCGCTGCGGGTCTTGTCGTTGACATTCTGCTTCAGGCGGGACAGGGAGCCGAAGGGCTCGATGTGGCCGTTTTTCAGGTAATACTGGCCCTCGGTGATATAGCCGGTGTTGTCGGGGACGGGGTGGGTCACATCGTCGCCGGGCATGGTGGTGACGCCCAGGATGGTGATGGAGCCTGCGTCGCCGAAGTCCACGGCCTTTTCGTAGCGGGCGGCCAGGCAGCTATAGAGGTCGCCGGGGTAGCCGCGGTTAGAGGGCACCTGCTCCATGGTGATGGCCATTTCCTTTTGGGCATCGGCGTAGTTGGTCATGTCGGTCAAGAGGACCAGTACGCGCTTGCCGGTGAGGGCGAACTGCTCGGCCACGGCCAGGGCCATGTCCGGCACCAGGGTACACTCCACGGTGGGGTCGGAGGCGGTGTGAATGAACATCACCGTGCGGCCCATGGCACCGCTCTTTTCCAGGGTGTCGCGGAAGTACAGGTAGTCGTCGTACTTCAGGCCCATGCCGCCCAGGACGATGATGTCCACCTGGGCCTGCATGGCGATGCGGGAGAGAAGCTGGTTATACGGCTCGCCGGAGACGGAGAAAATGGGCAGCTTTTGGCTCTCGACCAGGGTGTTGAACACATCGATCATGGGGATGCCGGTGCGGATCATCTTATTGGGGACGATACGCTTGGAGGGGTTCACGGAGGGGCCGCCGATGGGGATCATGTTCTCCGTGAGGGCGGGGCCGTTGTCACGGGGGACGCCGGCGCCGTCGAAGATGCGGCCTAAGAGATGGTCGGAGAAGGAGACCATCATGGGGCGGCCCAGAAAGCGCACGGAGTCGGTGGTGCTGACGCCTTGGGTGCCGCTGAACACCTGGAGGGTCACCAGGTCCTTATCCAGCTTGATGACATTGGCGTAGCTTTCGCCCACCAGGGATAGGTCGCCCAGGCGGACATCGGAGGCACGGACGGTGACCACATTGCCCACGATGGATTCAATTTTCGTATAAACTTTCTGCATCATGGTTCACCTCTCAATCCAGCGCCTTGCTCAGGTAGAAACCCTTGAGCCGCTGCTCCTGGGCCTCGAACTCGGGAGTTTTGAACTGGGTGTTGTGCCAGTCCAGGAACTCCTGGCGGACCTGGTTGAAGAAGGCGCGGATCTCTTTTTTATCGCTGAGATCGAAGCGGCGGGTCAGGACATCGTAGAGCACATTGAACTCGTGCTTTTGCCGGTCGGGACCGCAGGCCGCATCGATGGGGTCAAAGGAGTTTTGCTGGAGATACACGGCGTCCAGCAGCTCACCTTTTTGATAGATGATGTAGTCCTCGGCGGAGGTGCCCTCCTCACCGATGACCTTCATCATTTGGTTAATTTCGTTGCTGCGGCGGAGGATGGCCCGGGCCCGGTCTACCCGGTCCATATCCACGACACCCTTGTACTTGGACCAGGAGTCGATGGGGTGGATGGAGGGGTATTTGCGGGCGTCGGAGCGCTCACGGGAGAGGCCGTGGAAGGCGCCCACCACCTTCAGCGTTGCCTGGGTCACGGGCTCTTCAAAGTTGCCGCCGGCGGGGGAGACGGTGCCGCCGATGGTGACGGAGGCGATCTTGCCGTCCTTCAGGCGGACCTTGCCGGCCCGCTCGTAGAAGGAGGCGATGACGGACTCCAGGTAGGCGGGGAAGGCCTCTTCGCCGGGTATCTCCTCCAGGCGGCCGCTCATTTCGCGCATGGCCTGGGCCCAGCGGCTGGTGGAGTCGGCCAAAAGCAGCACATCCAGGCCCATCTGGCGGTAATACTCGGCCATGGTCACGGCGGTGTACACCGACGCTTCACGGGCGGCCACGGGCATGGAGGAGGTGTTGCAGATAATGATGGTGCGCTCCATGAGGGAGCGGCCTGTGCGGGGGTCTACCAGCTCGGGGAACTCCGTAAGCACCTCCACCACCTCGCCTGCACGCTCGCCGCAGGCGGCCACGATGACGATGTCCACATCGGCGTTCTTGGCCTCCATGTGCTGCAGGACGGTCTTGCCCGCGCCGAAGGGGCCGGGGACGCAGAAGGTGCCGCCCTTGGCCACGGGGAGGAAGGTGTCGATGCAGCGGAGCTGGGTGACCAGGGTTTCATCCGGGCGCAGACGCTCTTCATAGCAGCGGATGGGCTGCTTCACGGGCCAGGAAAAGACCATGGTAAGCTCTTTTTCTTCGCCATTTTCATTTTCCAGCACCGCCACGGTGTCGCGGACATTATAAACGCCCTTTTCACGGACGGACTTGACCTTCCACTCGCCCTTCAGGCCGAAGGGCACCATGATCAGGTGGGTGAACAGGCCCTCGGGCACGCTGCCCACCGCATCGCCTGCGGAGACGGCGTCGCCGGGCTTTACCCGGGGGGTGAACTCCCAGTCTTTATTGGGAATGGGGTCCAGGTACACGCCCCGCTCCAGGAAGAAGCCGCACTTTTCGGCAAGCTGGGGCAGGGGATTTTGCAGGCCGTCGAACACCTGGGTCAGCAGACCCGGCCCCAGCTCCACGCTCATGAGCTCGCCGGAGAGCTCCACCTTGTCGCCCACCCGGATGCCGTTGGTCATTTCGTAAATTTGCATACTGGCTGTGTCGCCGTTGACGCGGATGACCTCGCCCTTGAGCCGGTCATCGCCCACCAGGACATAGCCCACTTCATTTTTGCGCACGGAGCCGGTGAAGCTGGCGGACACCAGATTCCCGTTGACCCCGGTCACATATCCTGTCACTTTGTCCATTTTGATTCTCCTGTTTCGTTATAGGCTGGTGATCTGCCGGCGGATGTGGGCGGCCAGGCCTTCAAAGGCCCGCTTGCCGTTCTCCCGCCGGAACAGACGCTGACGCTCCAAAAGGCGGAGCTTCATGGCGTAGCCGTAGAGGGCGTGATCGTCGAAATTGTGCAGGCCGATCATGCCGTCTAAGCGGCGAAACTCCAGGTCCAGCAGAATTTGCTCACCCTCTAAGGGGTTCTCGGCGTTGACTGCCGACGACACCGCCTGGACGACACCTGCGTCTCGGTCGTAGGGCACGGGGCAGGGGCGGCCCAGCTTCACGCTGCGCTGGTAGGTCAGCTCCTTGGAGAGCGTTCCGTAAAAGGCGGCCCAGTCCGAAAGAAGCGGGCCGTGGTGGGAGTCCACCGTGAGGGTGGAAAGAGTCTCATACACGGCGGGGCTTACGGCTGTGCGGCACTGGCGCAGAAACTCGGCATAGTCCATAGGCGGCTCACCCTGGGTGCGGAGCATGGGGAGACTGGAGATAAGATAGTAATAGGAAGCCACTGAGGCACCCCCTTACAGGCGCGTGTCCCGGAAGAAGGGGGTGAGCATTTGGGCGATCTCCTCCTGGGAGCAGTCAAAATAGCCGGAGCCGTCCTTGGCGGCCAGGCGGAACCCGGCGCCCACCTTCTTGGACGGGCGAATCTCCAGGCCCGCTTTCAGCTCCTGGGCAAGCTCTGCGCGGATGCCGTCGGTGACTTGGGCGACCTCGGCGGCGTAGGCGGCGGGATCCTCCCCCTGGAGGGCGGCGCGGATGAGGGCGGCCAGGGCCTTATCATCCAGGGCCTTGCCGATGTCGGCGGAGAGCAGCTTTTCAAACTCCTTTTGGATCTCCTGGCTGAAGGCCAGGACTGCGTCACGCTTGGCCTGCTGGGCGCTGAGGAGAGCGCTGGACTTGAAGACCTCGGCATCGTTCTGGGCGTCCTGGCGCAGCTTGTCGGCCTCCTTTTTGGCCTCGGCCAAAAGAGCATCCGCCTGTTTTTTGGCCTCGGCCAGGATGGCGGCGGCCTCTTTATTGGCGCTGTCGATGCCGTCTTTCTTGATGGAAGAAACCAGATCCTGGATCTGCAGTTCCATAAGTTATCACCTTCTTGTTTAGATTTGGGGATTCCGCGCTGGGATATTGCTTTGCGGGGATATTATATTCATTATAATACTTTTGGGAAAATTTGCAATGGTTTTTTGCTATCGCGGAGAAAAATTTACATACTATCCTGCCCGGTTTTTGGGAAAGTAAGACCGGGGCAGACGAGACAAAAACAGAACATTTGTTTACAAAAAACAGAACATTTGTTTTCAATTTCTTATTTACATATTTTATAATTGTGGTACAATAATAAGATGCTATATTATTGTAGAAAATTGGGAGAAAACCATGCCGAAATTCAAAGTCGTATCCGAATACACGCCCTCCGGCGACCAGCCCCAGGCCATTGAGAAGCTGGCGGCGGGACTGGAGGCGGGGCTGCGGCAGCAGGTGCTGCTGGGCGTCACCGGCAGCGGCAAGACCTACACCATGGCGAAGGTCATTGAAAAGGTCCAGCGGCCCACCCTGGTGCTGGCCCACAACAAGACGCTGGCGGCCCAGCTTTGCGAGGAGTTTCGGGAATTCTTCCCTGAGAACGCGGTGGAGTATTTTGTCTCCTACTACGACTACTACCAGCCGGAGGCGTACATCGCCCACACGGACACCTTTATTGAAAAGGATGCGTCCATCAACGCGGAGATCGAGCGGCTGCGGCACAGCGCCACGGCGGCGCTGTTTGAGCGGCGGGATGTGATCGTGGTGGCCTCGGTGTCGTGCATTTACGGCCTTGGCGACCCCATCGACTACGCCAACATGGTCATCTCTCTGCGGCAGGGGAGGGAATATCCCCGGGAACAATTGCTACGCAAGCTGGTGGAGATTCGCTACGAGCGCAACGATGTGGCCTTTGAGCGGAATATGTTCCGGGTCCGGGGGGACACGGTGGAGATTTACCCGGTGTATGCCAACGGGTACGCCATTCGGGTGGAGTTTTTCGGGGACGAGGTGGACAGGATCAGCGAGTTTAACCCCGTCACAGGCCAGGCCCAGCGGGTGCTAGACCATGTGGCTATCTACCCGGCCAGCCACTATGTGACCACCAAGGAGAAGATGGCCCGGGCTACGGAGGAGATCGAGCGGGAGCTGGCGGAGC
The DNA here is from genome assembly GCA_963650985.1 of Clostridium sp. CAG:413. Taxonomy (GTDB): domain Bacteria; phylum Bacillota; class Clostridia; order Oscillospirales; family Oscillospiraceae; genus Vescimonas. The sequence goes on along the minus strand of CAVJNL010000012.1, from coordinate 22,259 downwards.
GGGAAAAGTTTTTCGAGGACAACGGCAAGCTCATCGAGGCCCAGCGCATTGACCAGCGGACCCGGTACGATGTGGAGATGATGCGGGAGCTGGGCTACTGCACGGGCATTGAAAATTACAGCCGGGTCATCTCCGGCCGGGAGCCGGGGTCGCCGCCCATGACGCTGCTGGATTATTTTCCGGAGGACTTTGTGCTGTTCGTGGACGAGAGCCATGTGACGCTGCCCCAGGTGCGGGCTATGTATAACGGCGACCGGGCGAGAAAAGAGAGCCTGGTGAACTACGGGTTCCGGCTGCCCTGCGCATTCGACAATCGGCCGCTTAAATTCGAAGAGTTTGAGGAGCGGTTTCGCCAGGTGGTGCTGGTTTCGGCCACGCCGGGCGAGTATGAAAGAGACGGGGCAGACCAGATCGTGGAGCAGGTGATCCGGCCCACGGGCCTGCTGGACCCCCGGGTGGAGGTGCGGCCCGTGAACGGGCAGATCGACGACCTGGTGGAGGAAATTCGCGCAAGGGCGGCCCGGGACGAGCGGGTGCTGGTGACCACCCTTACCAAGCGCATGGCCGAGGATCTGACGGAGCACATGAAGGGCCTGGGCCTGCGGGTGCGGTACATGCACTCGGACATTGCCACCATTGAGAGAATGGAGCTGATACACGACCTGCGGCTGGGCGAATTCGACGTGCTGGTGGGCATTAACCTGCTGCGGGAGGGCCTGGACTTGCCGGAGGTGTCTATGGTGGCGATTCTGGACGCGGACAAGGAAGGCTTTCTGCGCAGCGAAACGAGCCTCATTCAGACCATCGGGCGGGCGGCCCGGAACGCGGAGGGCCTGGTGGTGCTGTACGCGGACACCATTACCCCGTCCATGCGGGCGGCCATTACGGAGACGGAGCGGCGGCGGAAAAAGCAGGATGAATTTAACCACGCCCACGGCATTGTGCCCAAGACCATCCGCAAGAGCGTGCGGAAGGTGCTGGAAATTTCCCGCTCGGCGGAGGAGGAGAACAAGAAGGTACGCCGCAAGCTGACCGAGGCGGAGCGGGAGGAGACCATCCGCCGCCTGGAGAAGGAAATGAAGGAAGCCAGCAAGATGCTGGAGTTTGAATACGCCGCGCTGCTGCGGGATCAGATCATTGAGCTGCGGGGAGGAAAGTAAAGAACCTGGCGAAAAATCTTCGATTTTTCTGCCAAAAAGATTGCAGTCTGCTGCGCGCATAATTTTTGCGCTGGGCGCAAAAATTCCACACTTGCAGCCTGAGCGGTATTTTTCCCCACGCACATGTCGCGGTGAAAAATAATTTGAATTTTTTGCCGCCTGCGGGCGGCAAACTCTGCGAGGCTTTTTTGGGCACGCTGATAGAGAAAGAGAGGCAGTATGCAGCACATACCGACTATGGATATACGCACGCTGGGGGACATTGGGTTTGACGGGCAGCTCCGGCGGGCTTTGGAGCCCAGCGGGGAATACGATGTGGAAAAGTGGCTGTTTGTGCCCAACACCTACACGGAGTACCGGTATATTTTGGGGACCCGGGGGGTAAGGCCTCTCATCTGCATTGGCATCAACCCCTCCACCGCCCGGCCCGGGGCGCTGGACCCCACGCTCAAGAGCGTGGAGCGGGTCGCGCTGGGGAACGGGTTTGACTCGTTTATTATGTTTAATGTATACGCCCAGCGGGCGACTTCTCCGGACGACATGGAGTGGGCCTTGAACGAGGAATTGCACCGGGAGAATATGCGGGCCTTTGACTACATTTTGTCCCTTTCGGAGCGGCCCGTGGTGTGGGCGGCCTGGGGGACCATCATCGAAAAGCGTGACTATCTGTGGGACTGCTTGCAGCAGATGATCGCCATCGGCCAGGAGCACGGCGCCCGGTGGGTGAAGTGCGGCAAGGTGTCGGCGGCGGGGCATCCCCACCACCCGCTGTATCTGCGGGCGGACAGCCCCATCGAGGACTTCCCGGTGGAGGAATACGCGGCCCGGCGGCCTGCGGCAAAGAAAAAGAGAAAACGCGGAGGCGTTTTATGAAAAAGAGCATTTCGTACATATTTGTTTTTCTCAGCGGCGTGTGCTGGGGGTGCATTGGGCTTTCCAACCGGCTGCTGACCCAGGCGGGCATGGGGCTGGGGAACCGGGTGTTCGTGCGGAACTTCGGGACGCTGGTGGTGCTGACGGTGCTGTTTGGCCTGCTGCATCGGGAAGTGTTTCGCATTAAGCTAAAGCACCTGCCCATTTTCCTGGGATCAGGGCTGGTGAGCATTTTGCTTTTAAGCATTGTGTATTTCCAGTGTCAGACCATGTGCTCGTTGTCGGTGGCGGCGATACTACTCTACCTGGCGCCGTCGTTTGTGGTGCTTATCTCGGCGGTGCTGTGGAAAACGCCGCTCACGGCCCGGAAGCTGGCGGCCCTGGGCATTTCGCTGGTGGGATGCGTGTTGGTCAGCGGCGTTTTGGGCGGGGGCGCGGCGGCGTCGCTGCCGGGCATTGCCCTGGGCGTGGCCTCGGGGCTGTGCTATGCCAGCTACACGGTGTTCGCCCACTACGGCATGGCCCATTACAGCAGCTACACCATGCTCTACTGGACCTTCTTGGTGGCGGGGCTGGGGTCGATTTTCCTGGCGGATTTTTCGGCCCTGGGGCCGGTTTTGCAGCAGCCCAACGCCGTTTTGGGGTGCGTGCTGGTGGTGGTCGTGTCCACGGCGCTGCCGTACTATCTCTACACCAAGGGCCTGGAGGGGCTGGAGAGCGGCAAGGCGTCCATCATCACCAACATTGAGCCGGTGGTGGAGACGCTCATGGGCGTTGTGGTGTTTCACGAGAGCATGAGCGTGTGGTCGGTGCTGGGCGTTGTGTGCGTGCTGGGAGCGGTGATGCTGCTGGCGAGCGGAAAGGAAGCGGATGGAGCGAAGCAGAGGGCTTGACGGCGGGGCGCTGAAGTGTATCGCGGCGGCGCTGATGGCCGTGGACCATGTGGGGGCTATTCTGCTGCCGGAGGTCGTGGCTTTGCGGTGCATCGGGCGGCTGGCGTTTCCCATTTTCGCGTTTTTCATCGCGGAGGGGTATGCGCATACCCGGAATTTTTGGAGATATTTCCGGCGGCTGGCGGTTTTGGCGGCGGTGTCGGAGATACCGTTCAACTTAGAAAACGGCGTGTTTTTTGACCTGACGCGGCAAAATGTGCTGTGGACCTTTTGCCTGGCGTTGCTGACGCTCCAGGGACTGGAGGCGCTGCGGCGGGAGGCCGGGGTGGCGGAATATGCGGGCTGCGTGGCGGTGCTGGCGGCGGGATTTGCCGCCGGGGAACTGCTGGGCGTGGACTGCGGCGGCTGGGGCGTGGTGACCGTGGCGCTGCTATACCTGTGCCGGGACGGGAAATTTGCGCGGGTGTGGCTGCTTTTGGCTATGGCCGTGGTGAACGGACTGGGCATGGGGAGCCTGACGATGGAAATTTTCGGCGGGGAGATACCGATACAAATTTTCGCGGTATTGGCCTTGCCGGTAATCTGGCTCTATAACGGACGGGCGGGGGCCAGGGGCCTACGCCGGGCGTTTTATGTGTTTTATCCGGCCCATTTTCTGGTGCTGGAGGGAATTCGGGCATTGACATAAGGAGGAGCATGATGGCAAAGAGTAAAGAGGAAAAAACCAATGTGATGCGCACATTAGAGCAGAAGAAAATTGCGTACACGGCCAAGAGCTACCCCCACGGGGAGGGCGACCCCATCGACGGGGTCAGCGTGGCACGGGCCGTGGGGCTGGAGGCGGAAATGGTATTTAAGACCCTGGTGTGCAAGGGCGCGTCCGGGAGATACTATGTGTTTGACATCCCCGTGGCGGAGAATTTGGACCTGAAAAAGGCGGCCCGGGCCGTGGGGGAGAAGTCGGTGGCGATGCTGCCGCAGAAGGAGCTTTTGGGGCTCACGGGCTATGTCCACGGCGGGTGCAGCCCGGTGGGGATGAAGAAGCAGTTTCCCACGGTGTTTCACGAGACGGCGGCGGGACTTGCCCAGGTGGCGGTGTCGGCGGGGAAGATCGGATACCAGGTGGTGTGCGACCCCAAGGACTTGATGGCGCTGCTGCGGGCCGGGGCGGCGGATGTTGTTGTGGGGGAAAGGTGAAAGATAGGGGGCTTTGCAAGGGGTGCGGTAGTCGACCCCTCAGTCACGGCTTTGCCGTGACAGCCTGCCCACCATCGTGCCAGCCGATTCCCGGGCACTGTCGTGCCCGCCAATCGGGGCACTTCCTCGAAACCGCCTTGCTTCATCAGCCACTGGCGGCGCTTCGGCGATTTCCCCTTACGCAGGGGAGCCTTTAAGGACAGGGGTTACGGATTGCCACGGCCAGTGTGCGCACTGGCCTCGCAATGACAGTTTTTTTGCAAGAGGTGCGGTGGTTGACCGGCGGCGGGGTGAGGGCACCCCGCCCTACGGAGGACAGGGAGATTTGTACAAGCCCGGGCGGGCGGACAGAGGCGTCCGCCCTTACGGAGCGTAACAGGGAGTGCGTAGGGGAGGGGCTTTGCCCCTCCCGCGGGCGAGGTAGAACCCCGCCCCTACGGACAGATTGATAGTGCGGTGGGGCGGGACGATGTGGGCATCGGCCCCTACGGACGGGAATATGCTGGTATGCATTTGGGGACGAACGGAGGATGGGATATGAAAAAATGTGGATATTGCGGGAAAGAGATTACGGATGAACCGGATTTTTGTTGTGAGGGGTGCGAGGAAAGGTATAAGATTGAAAATGAGAAGGATGAACGCAGGGTCAGGTATTTTGCGGGCGGTATTTTTTTGGGGTTTTTGGCCATTGCGGTCAGCGCGTTTACAAAGAGCGTTTGTGCAATTGGCATCGGTATTATAATAATAGGTATGGATGTGCTTTTGCTGCCGTTTACTACGCCGGAGACTATTGCGTTTTTGGGGTACAAAAGGGCGAAAGCCGCGGGTAGGATCGCGGGGATCGTATTGATAGCAGCCGGAATATGGGTGGGGTTCATTTGAGCCGGGGGCCTATATCTTTTTCAGCGCAAAGGAGACAACATGCAGGACCATATTTTTGTTAAAGGTGCAAGAGAGAACAATCTCAAGAATATTGATGTGACCATCCCACGGGACAAGCTGGTGGTGATGACGGGGCTTTCGGGGAGCGGCAAGTCCTCCCTGGCTTTTGACACCATTTATGCCGAGGGGCAGAGGCGGTATGTGGAGAGCCTTTCCAGCTATGCCCGGATGTTTTTGGGGCAGATGGACAAGCCCGATGTGGACTACATCGACGGGCTTTCTCCGGCTATTTCCATCGACCAAAAGACCACCAGCAAGAACCCCCGGTCTACCGTGGGGACGGTGACGGAAATTTACGACTATTTCCGGCTGCTGTGGGCCCGGGTGGGCACGCCCCACTGCCCTAAGTGCGGCAAGGAAATTCGCCAGCAGACGGTGGATCAGATTATTGACCAAATTTTGGCCCTGCCCGAGGGAACACGCATTCAGGTGATGGCCCCGGTGGTGCGGGGGCGCAAGGGCGAGCACACGAAGGTTTTGGAGGACGCCCGCCGGGGCGGCTTTTCCCGGGTGCGGGTGGACGGCCACCTCTATGAGCTGACGGAAGAGATTCCCATGGAGAAGAACAAGAAGCACACGGTGGAGATCGTGGTGGACCGGCTTATTGTGCGGCCCGACATCCGCCAGCGGCTGACGGACTCCGTGGAGACGGCGGCGGGACAGAGCGGGGGACTGGTGACGGTGAACCTGCTGCGGGAGGAGCGCGACCTGCAATTTTCCCAGAACTACGCCTGCGACGACTGCGGCATCTCCATCGAGGAGCTGACGCCGAGAATGTTCTCCTTTAACAGTCCCTTTGGCGCCTGTCCCACCTGCATGGGCCTGGGCATGCAGCTAAAGGCGGATCCGACGCTTATTATCCCGGACGAGAACCTGTCCATTCTGGACGGGGCGGTGGTAGCCAGCGGGTGGAATTCCATCCGCTCCGACGGCATCAGCCGGATGTATTTTGAGGCCCTGGCGAAGAAATATCATTTTGACCTGCGGACGCCGGTGAAGAATCTTTCGAACGCCGTGAAAAAGGTCATTTTATACGGCACCGGGGACGAAAAATTGGAGCTGCACTACGACCAGCCACGGGGCAAGGGCGTGCTGCACCAGGCCTTTGAGGGACTGGCCAACAACATTGAGCGGCGCTACCGGGACACCCAGAGCGACGCCAGCCGCAAGGAGCTGGAGGAGTACATGGGCGGGTGCCCCTGCCCGGACTGCCACGGCCAGCGGCTGCGGCCTGAGGCGCTGGCGGTGACGGTGGGGGGCAAGTCCATTTACCAGGTGACGGACCTCTCCGTGGACCAGGCTATCGTGTTTTTTGACGGGCTGGTTTTGACGGAGACCCAGCAGATCATCGCGGCGCAGATCTTGAAAGAAATTCGGTCCCGGCTGCGGTTTTTGCAGTCGGTGGGGCTGGGATATCTGACTTTATCCCGGTCCAGTGGCACCCTCTCCGGCGGCGAGAGCCAGCGTATAAGGCTGGCTACACAAATTGGCAGCAGCCTTATGGGGGTGCTGTACATCCTGGATGAGCCGTCCATCGGCCTGCACCAGCGGGATAACGACAAGCTGCTGGCCACCCTGCGGCGGCTGCGGGACCTGGGGAACACCCTCATTGTGGTGGAGCACGACGAGGACACCATGCGCGCGGCGGACTATCTGGTGGACATCGGTCCCGGGGCGGGCAGCAATGGGGGCCGTGTGGTGGCCGCCGGGACCCCGGAGGAGGTCATGGCGAACCCGGACTCCCTGACGGGGCAGTATTTGTCCGGGAAGCGCTCTATCCCGGTGCCGTCCGTGCGGCGGAAGGGCAATGGGCACAACCTCATTGTATACGGGGCGGCGGAGCATAATCTGAAGGACATGGATGTGTCTATCCCCCTGGGGACCTTTACCTGCGTGACGGGGGTGTCCGGCAGCGGGAAGAGCTCGCTGGTGAACGAGATTCTCTATAAAAAGCTGGGGGTGGAGCTGAACCGCATGAAGGCCCATCCCGGCAAGCACAGGAAAATTACAGGCATGGAATACCTGGACAAGGTGGTGGGCATTGACCAAAGCCCCATCGGACGGACGCCCCGGTCCAACCCCGCTACCTATACCAATCTGTTCAACGAAATTCGGAATCTGTTTGCCTCTACCCAGGAGGCCAAGGCCCGGGGCTACGGGCCGGGGCGGTTCTCCTTTAACACCAAGGGCGGGCGGTGTGAGGCCTGCTGCGGCGACGGTCTGCTGAAGATCGAGATGCACTTTTTGTCGGATGTGTATGTGCCCTGCGAGGTGTGCCACGGCAAGCGCTACAACCGGGAGACCCTGGAGGTGCGCTACAAGGGCAAGAACATCTCTGAGGTGCTGGACATGACCGTGGAGGAGGCGCTGCCGTTTTTTGCGGCGCTGCCGAAGATCGCGGAGAAATTGCAGACGCTGATGGATGTGGGCCTGGGCTATGTGAAGCTGGGCCAGTCCTCCACCACCCTCTCCGGGGGCGAGGCACAGCGGGTGAAGCTGGCTACGGAGCTTTCCCGGCGGTCCACGGGGAACACCTTCTACATTCTGGACGAGCCTACCACGGGCCTCCACGCGGAGGATGTGAAGAAGCTGCTGGAGGTTTTGCAGCGGCTGGTGGACGGCGGAAACACGGTGCTGGTCATTGAGCACAATTTGGATGTGATCAAGTCCGCGGACTGGCTCATCGACCTGGGCCCCGAGGGGGGCGTAGGCGGCGGCGAGATCGTGGCCGTGGGCACGCCGGAGGAGGTGGCCCGGTGTGAAAAATCTTATACCGGGCAATATCTGAAAAAGGTGCTGGAGAAATAACCATTCAGATAGCCAGGTCATACACTGGTGTGAGGTGATGACGGTGGACTGGATGGGAAACGGCGTGCTGGCGTTTTTGGCGGCGGTGGGCATTGCGGCGCTGGTGTGGCTGGTGGCGGGGGTATTCCTGCGGAGACGGCCTGCGGAGGTGCCGGCGGTGCTGGTGCTGCCCGCCTGCGGCGGCGGAGAGGCCCTGGAGGGCTGGGTCCGGGCGCTGCTGGAAATTCGGACACAATTGGGGCGCTCGGCGGCCATTGCCGTGGTGGACTGCGGCCTGACGCCGGAGGGAGCGCGGCGGGCGCAGATACTGGCGCAGCGGTTTGACAAAATCATGGTGCTGGACCGGGACGAGCTGGGACAGATCATAGAGTAGAGAGGATAGACCATGGGTGAGCGATGCACAGTGGAGGGGACCGTACAGTCGGTGATCTTCCAAAACGAGGAAAACGGATATACGGTGCTCTCCCTGCTGACGGAGCTGGGAGAAGTGGTGACGGTGGTGGGGTGCATCCCCTACGCCGCCCCCGGCGAGGGCATGACCGTGACGGGGGTGTGGATCACCCATCCGCTGTATGGGCCGCAGATCACCTGCGAGCAGGTGGAGAGGCGGCTCCCTCGGGAGGAAGAGGAGATCGTCAGCTATCTCGCCTCCGGCATCCTCAAGGGGGTGGGACAGACCACGGCGGAGCGGCTGGTGGATAGCTTCGGCACGGACACTCTGCGGGTGCTGGAGGAGGAGCCGGAAAAGCTCAGTCGGATAAAGGGCATCACCTCCAAAAAGGCCGCGGAGCTTTCCCAGGCGTTTCGGGAATTGACGGGCCTGCGGCGGACCATGGAGTTTATGGCCCGGTATGACCTGCCGGTGCATTTGGCGGTGCAGGCCCACCGGGTCTACGGGGCCCAGGCCTTGCAAAGGCTCCGGGAGGACCCGTACATCCTCACGGGGCAGAGCTTCGGGGTGGAATTTTCCCGGGCGGACGAGATGGCCCTGAGCATGGGCTTTGACGGGGATAGCCCCTGCCGCACCCAGGCGGCGCTTCTCTATGAATTGCAGCACAACCAGGGGAACGGCCATGTGTTTTTGCCCCGGGAGAAGCTCCTGTGGGCGGCGGCGCAGCTCATTGGGCTGCCCCTGGACCAGGTGGAAATTTGTCTAGACGGCATGATAGACCGGGGGTCTATCCGACAGGAGCAGATAGCAAATGTCCTGGGGTGCTACACGCCGGAGCTGTATGAAGCGGAGCGATTTGTGGCGGAGAAGCTGCTGGCCATGCTGCGCTTCCCCTATGGAAAGGCGCAGCAGGTGGACGGGGTCATTGCGGAAATGGAGATGACCCAGGGCATCCATTATGCGCCGCTGCAAAGAGAAGCGGTGCGCCTGGCGGCTCAGTCGGGGGTCTTGCTGCTCACCGGCGGGCCGGGCACGGGCAAAACAACGGCTACCCGGGCCATTGTGCGGCTGCTTGAAAAAATGGGGCTGGACATTCTGCTGCTGGCCCCCACGGGCCGGGCGGCCAAGCGGATGGGCGAGCTGTGCGAGCGGGAGGCCCAGACCATCCACCGCTGTCTCGGCATGAGCTACAACGACCTGACGGGGCAAGTGACCTACAAAAAAGGGGAGAGCGACCCCCTGGAGGCAGAGGCCGTGCTGGTGGACGAGATGAGCATGGTGGACCTGCCGCTGATGCAGGCGCTGCTCTCGGCTCTGCGGCCCGGGTGCCGTCTGGTGATGATCGGCGACGCGGACCAGCTTCCCTCTGTGGGGGCGGGGAATGTGTTCGGCGACCTCATTCGCAGCGGGCGCATCCCCTTGGTTGCCCTGACGGAGGTTTTTCGGCAGGCAGACAAGTCCTATATTATTCGCAACGCCCACCTGGTCAACGGCGGCATCGGGCCGGACCTAAAAACCAACAAGGGGGACTTTTTCTTCCTGTGCCGCCGGGTGCCGGAGCGGATGGTGAGCACGGTGGTGGAGCTGTGCAAGACCCGGCTGCCGGAGAACATGGGCATCGCCCCGGAGGACATTCAGGTGTTGACCCCCACCCGCAGGGGCGAGTGCGGCACGGTGCAGCTAAACCGCAGCTTGCAGGCGGCGCTGAACCCGCCGTCCCGGGGGAAAAACGAGAAGCAGTTCGGCGACCTCATTTTCCGGGAGGGCGACCGGGTGATGCAGACGAAAAACAACTACGATGTGGTGTGGGAAAAGGACGACGGCACCATTGGCACGGGCATTTTTAACGGCGATGTGGGTACGGTGGAGGAGATAGACCCCTCCGGGGAGCTGATGACGCTGCGGTTTGACGACCGCACCGTGGGCTACACTGCCGACATGCTGAATCAGCTGGACATGGCCTACGCCATTACGGTACATAAGGCCCAGGGCAGCGAATATAAGGCGGTGATCCTGCTGGCGGCTCCGGCGGCCCCGGGGCTGATGGTGCGGGGGGTGCTGTACACGGCTATGACCCGGGCCAGGGAACTTTTAATTATGGTGGGGGACGACATGATCCCCGGCCAAATGGCGGAAAACGACCGGCGGGCGCGGCGGTACAGCGGCCTGCGACGGAGACTGAAAGAGGGAGGAACGGAGCATGAGCTTGGCAGACCTGAACGAGGCCTTTGAAAAGGCGGAGAGGGGCATACTGAACTTTTTCCTGCCCAGGCGGTGCCCCTTCTGCGGGGCGGTGACGGGGCAGAAGCTGCTGTGCTGCAAGTGCAAAAAGTCGCTGCCCTATACCGGGGAGCGGGCCGTGGAGGACGAGGGCTTTGCCCGCTGCGCCGCGCCCCTTTACTACGACGGCTCGGTGCGAAAGGCCATACTGGACTTCAAATTCGGGCGGAAAATGGGGGCCGTGTCCTGCTTCGGGCAGATGATGGCGGCTTGCGCAGCGGAGCATTTTATGGGCGAATTTGACGCCGTTACCTGGGTGCCGGTGAGCAAGAAGCGGCTTAAAAAGCGGGGCTTTGACCAGGCCCGCTGCTTAGCTGCGTCCCTGTGCGTGGACTGGCACACGGAGCCCCTGGAGACCCTGCGCAAGGTGGTGGACAACCCCGCCCAGTCGGGCATCGAGAGCCACGAGGAGCGCCGGGCCAATGTGCTGGGCGTATACGAGGCGGTGCAGCCGGAGCGGTTCGCGGGAAAGCGGCTGCTGCTCATTGACGACATCCGCACCACCGGCGCTACCCTGGCCGAGTGCGTGCGGGTGCTGAAGGAGGCCGGAGCGAAAGAGGTGCTGTGCCTGAGCCTGGCGGCAACGGAGAGGAAAAAGTAAGATGCAGACGCGGGCGTTTTTGGAGGCGGTGTCGTCGGTGGGGGTGTTCCTGCTGCTGGCGATACCGGGCTTCCTGTTCACAAAAAAGAAAATACTGAGTAGCCGGCAGGTGGAGGGGCTTTCCTCGGTGCTGGTGAATTTCCTGTGGCCGGCCATGGTGGTGGACGCCATGGCCCAGGTGCAGGCCAGCCGGGAGCTGGTGCGCCAGGCGGGCCAGGCGGCGGTGTGGGCGCTGGCGGTCATCGTGCTGGGTGCGGTGTGCGCATGGATCTGGCTGAAGGTGGGTAAAATAGGAAGTGTGCCCGGCGGCATTCTCATTTTTGCCGCCGCCTTTGCCAACACCGGGCTCATCGGCATGCCCCTCATTCAGCTTTTGCTGGGGGAGGAGATGCTGTTTTTGGCGTCCATTGTGGAGCTTGTAAACGATGTGCTCATTTTCACCGTGGGCATTTGGCTCATTCAGACCGGGTGCAGGCGGCCCAGGCAGGCGGCTCTGCGGGGGCTTTTCTCCCCGGGCCTGGCGGGCGTGGCTATCGGATTTTTGCTGTTTGCCACGGGCGTGACGCTGCCGGATTTCGTGGCAAAGGCCATGTCTATGGCGGCGGACGCCACGGCGCCCATGGTGCTGTTTTTGGTGGGCGCGCAGTTAGGCGAGGGCGACCCGCGATCGCTGGTGCGGGACGGGAAAGCCTGGGTCCTGACGGGGCTGCGGCTACTCCTCATTCCGGCGGTGGTGCTGGGGCTTTGGCGGCTGTGCGTGGGCGAGCTGACGGCGGTGGGGCAGACCCTGCTGCTGCTTTCGGCCATGCCCGGGGGGAGCTGTTGCGCCCTGTTTACCCGTCAGTACGGCGGGGACTGGGGCCTGGCTACCCGGTGCGTGATGCTCTCCACCTTGTGCGCGGTGGTGACGGTGCCCCTGTGGCTGCTGGTGACTATTTTGTAAACAAATGGGAACAATTAAAAAAATAGCAGAGAATCTCTTGCAAAATGGAAAGAGACACTTTATAATATTATTTTAGGTAAGAATCGGCGGTTTTCCGCCGCAGCCATATTTTGACGAAACGATGAGGTGCAAAATTATGTGTGCATGGGCAAAGGATATTGGTATTGACCTGGGAACGGCTTCCGTTCTGGTGTATGTGAAGGGCAAGGGCATCGTGCTCAACGAGCCGTCGGTGGTGGCCATCGACAAAAACAGCGGCAAGCTGCTGAAGGTGGGCGCCGATGCCCAGGCTATGCTGGGCCGTACCCCCGGCAACATCGTGGCCATTCGTCCCCTGCGGGAGGGCGTGATCTCCGACTACGACATGACCGAGCGGATGCTCAAGGAGTTTATGCGCAAGATTTCCGGCGGCACCAGCTTTTTCTTTAAGCCCCGGCTGATCATCTGCGTACCCTCGGGTATTACCGAGGTGGAGGAGCGTGCCGTGGTGGACGCGGGCATCCAGGCGGGCGCACGGCGGGTGTACCTCATTGAGGAGCCCGTGGCGGCGGCCATCGGCGCGGGTATCGACATTGCCCTGCCCGACGGGCACATGGTGGTGGACATCGGCGGCGGCACCAGCGACATCGCGGTGATCAGCCTGTCCGGCGTGGTGGAGTCCGCGTCTATCAAGGTGGCCGGCGACCAGTTCAACGAGGCCGTGGTGAAGTATATGCGCCGCAAGCACAATGTGCTGGTGGGCGAGCGCACCGCCGAGCAGATGAAGATCGAGATTGGCTGCGTCTATCCCCAGGAGGAGGACGCCAGCATTGATGTGAAGGGCCGCTGCCTGGTGACGGGCCTGCCCAAGACTATTACCGTACACGCTTCCGAGATGCTGGAGGCATTTGAGGAGCCGGTGGAGCGCATTCTGGAGGCCATTCACAGCGTCCTGGAGCGCACCCCCCCGGAGCTGGTGGGCGACATCTCCAACAACGGCATCGTTATGACCGGCGGCGGCAGCCTGGTGAAGGGCTTCGACAAGCTGGTGGAGGCCCGGACCGGCATCCACACCCAGGTGGCCGAGGACGCCATCTCCTGCGTGGCCGAGGGCACCGGCAAGAGCCTGGATTCGCTGAACGCTATGCAGGACGGCACGGTGAATCTGTCTCGGAGACGGCAGATGAACTAAAAATTGCTGGCGAAAAATCTTCGATTTTTCTGCCAAGGGGCTTGCAGCCTGCTGCGCGCATAATTTCGGTGCGGGCGGCGGGGGCGGCGACCCCTCAGTCAGCCTGACGGCTGACAGCCTGCCCACCGTCGTGCCAGCCGATTGGCGGGCACTATCGTGCTCGCCAATCGGGGCACTTCCTCGAAATCGCCTCGCTTCTTCTGCCACTGGCAGCGCTTCGGCGATTTCCCCTTACGCAGGGGAGCCAAGGAGACGGATTGCCACAGCCAGTGTGCGCACTGGCTTCGCAATGACAGGTTCTATTGAAATTCTATTGAAATGCAGAGCGTCACAAGGATTTTTCCCTTGTGGCGCTTTTTTTGGCGGATTTATGGCTTGTTATTTTCGGGCGGGTGGAGTATGATATAAATGGAAAAAGATTTTCTCTGTGTGAAGTACAATAGGAGGTGCAAGTATGAAGTTTTCAACGAAGGTAGAAAAATGCGGCCTTTCCCCCATGCGGAAGTTCCATCCCTATGCGGTGGCGGCCCAGGCAGCAGGCAAGAAGATCTATCATTTGAACATCGGTCAGCCCGATATTGAGACGCCCAAGGCCTATTTTGACGCGGTGAAGCATTTTGACCAGCCGGTGCTGGAGTATGCCCCGTCCCCCGGTGTGCCGGAGCTTATTGAGGCCATCCGCGGCTACTATGCCAAGCTGGATATGCATTTTGCACCGGAGGATATTCTCATTACCAACGGCGGGTCCGAGGCGCTGCAGATCGTGCTGAACTGCATTTTGGACGATGGGGACGAAATTCTCATTCCCGAGCCGTTTTATCCCAACTACAACACCATGGTCTGCACCTGCGGCGCGTCCATCCACCCCATTCCCACCAAGCCCGAGGAGGGGTATCACTACGCCGACCGCAAGAAGATCGAGGCGGAGATCAACGAGCACACCCGGGCCATTATGTGCACCAACCCCGGCAACCCCACCGGCACCGTGCTGACCCCGGAGGAGATGCGCATGATGGTGGACATCGCCAAGGAGCACGACCTGTACATCATCGGCGACGAGGCGTACCGGGAGTTTGTGTACGCCGGGGAGCCGCTGCAGTCTTTGGGCGAGTTTGAGGACGCGGCGGAGAATGTCATCGTCATCGACACCGTTTCCAAGCGCTTTTCCGCCTGCGGCGCGCGCATTGGCTGCCTCATCTCCCGGAACAAGGCGCTCATGGCCCACGCCATGAAGTACGCCCAGTGCCGCCTGTGCGTGCCCACCATCGACCAGGTGGCCTCTGCCGCCCTGTACGATGTGGGGCCGGAGTATTTCGCCGCCGTGCGCGACGAGTACAAGCGCCGCCGGGACACGGTGATGCGCAAGCTGAAGGAGATTCCCGGCGTGGTGTGCGAGTGCCCCAAGGGCGCGTTCTACGCCATGGCCGCCCTGCCGGTGGACGACGCGGAGAAGTTCCAAATTTGGCTGCTGGAGCACTTTGACGACCACGGCGACACGGTGATGTTCGCCCCCGGCGGCGGGTTCTACGCCACCCCGGGCAAGGGGATCAATGAGATTCGCATTGCCTATGTTCTCAAGCAGGCCGACCTGGAGCGGGCCATGGACCTGCTGGCGCTGGGGATTCAGGCGTATAATAACAAGTGATTTTTGGAAATTGATAAGGACGGACGCCGTTGGCGTCCGTCCTTTTGCGTGGAAATAGATGTAGGGCGGGGTGACCACACCCCGCCGTTTTGTGCGGTGCATGGGGTGCGGTGGGACGGGCCGATGTGGGCATCGGCCCCTACGGAATGGGTTGTAGGGGCGGACGACCCTGTCCGCCCGGTGCGATGGGTTCCGTGGTGTGTGTAGGGGAGGGGCTTTGCCCCTCCCGCACGGTAGACGCATGGACTATCTCTGTTTGGACGGGCAGCACAAGCGCGGAGCGCGTCACGGTGGAAAGAGCCTGAGACAGTTCGAAAGCACGGGGCGGGTTTGCACCGAGTTATTCGCGGGGCGAAAGGTTCTGATACTTTCCGCACCGTGCCCGCGCAAGGATTCCAAAACCATGGGTTTTGGCGGCGTTCTTTGGGCACTTTCTGTCGCAGGTGACAGAAAGTGTCCCGCCGGAGGCATTTGCGGGAACAAGGTGTGCGGTGGGTGACGACCCCTCAGTCCGCTTCGCGGACAGCTCCCCTTATGCGCAGGGGAGCCTTTGGGGATGCGGATTGCCACAGCCAGTGTGCGCACTGGCCTCGCAATGACATTATGTTTTGCACGAGGTGCAGTGCAAGCCCGGGCGGCGGACTGTGGTCAGCCCGCCCTACGGTGTTGAATTGGAAGCCCGGAGCAGGCGGCGGGGTGAGGGCACCCCGCCCTACGCATTTGTGGGGGCTGGTGAAAACGGGCCGTCGGGGACGCCGGCCCTTACGGACGCTTTATTGGTAGTGCGATGGGGCGGGCCGATGTGGGCATCGGCCCCTACGGAAGGTTACAAGAGATGCAACGGACGGGCGACCGCGAGGGTCGCCCCTACGGAGGGGGGTAGGGGCGGACGACTCTGTCCGCCCGGTGCGGTGGGTTCCGTGGTGTGCGTAGGGGGCGGTTTTGATTTGGCGGCATTTTTGCCGGGGTTGTCCTCTTGTTTTTCGCCGCGAAAAAGGATATACTATTATAAATTTACAAATCACGCAGGAGGGAGCCGTATGTTTCAGGGGTATACGCAGGAGACGGTGGACTTTATGTGGGGCATCCGCTTTAACAATGAGCGGGGGTGGTTTTTGGAGCATAAGGAGCAGTACCAGACCCAGCTTTTGGAGCCTACCCGGGCCCTGGGGGAGCAGGTTTACGAGGGTGTGCAGGCGATGCTGCCCCGGGAGCCGCTGATGCTGAAAATGAGCCGCATTTACCGGGATGCTCGGCGGCTTTTTGGCCGGGGGCCGTACAAGGATCATCTGTGGTTCTGCGTGCGCACCGGGGACAAGGACTGGACCGGGCGGCCCACCTTTTACTTTGAGATCGCGCCGGACTATTACAGCTACGGCATGGGCTTTTGGCAGGCCCCGGCGGAGCTGATGGAGGCCTTTCGGCAGGACTTGCAGGCGCATCCGGCGAAATTTGAGAAGCTGGTTCGGGGGTTTGAGAAGCAAAATATTTTCACCCTAAACGGCGACAGCTACGCCCGCAGCCGAGGGGAGGTCAGCGACCGCCTGCGGCCCTGGATCCAGAAAAAATCCATTACCCTTTCCCATGAGCTGCCCCTGGACGAGAAGATCTTCCAGCCGGAGCTGGCGGAGGAAATTTTGGAGAATTTCAAAATGCTGGTGCCGTTTTACAAATATTTTGCGGGCCTGTGCGCGTCCGTTGCCCGGCGGCAGCAGGGGGAAGAAAATTAAATTCTTGTGCAAAAGAGATGGTTTCGGCCATCTTTTTTGTTGAAATGGGAGAAAAACAGCCGTTGACAAAATGGGAGCGAGGCTGTATAATAATTCCTGCAAAGCCCCACAAACTAAATACCTTATCAAGAGTGGTTGAGGGATCGGCCCGATGAAACCACGGCAACCTGCATTGCAAGGTGCCAAATCCGACGAGTATGCTGAATGCGGAAGTGATAGTCCCGCGTTCGTCCTTCGACAGATGAGGAGCGATTTTGAAGCACGATCCGTCGAATGCCGGAGCGTGTTTTTTTCATAGCTCCAAACCATCGATTAACAAGGGCAAACACGCCTGCCAGCGCGCCTTTGCGGCGCTTTTTGTCCTTCTCACCTTGGCGGGCGTCAGCCCGCCTGCGGCTCAAAAGCCAAAAATCGCTCGGAAATCTATCGCTGGCAGGTGCGAAGCAGTTTTGCCGCGCAGAAGTGTATCCAGACAGGAAAAGACCCGCAGGGAATGCTTGCCGTATTTCCAAGGGGCTCCACGCAGTATGGGTACATTTCTGCCCGTCAAAACCATGTCTGCCCTTGTTAATCGATGGTTCCGTATGGGGATTTGTAAAAATTTGTACGAAAAGGAGCAAAATTATCATGGCAAAAAGATTATTCACATCCGAGTCCGTCACCGAGGGGCATCCCGATAAGATCTGCGACCAGATCTCCGACGCTGTGCTGGACGCGATTTTGGAGAAGGACCCTAATGGCCGCGTGGCCTGCGAGACCTGCGCGTCTACGGGCCTGATCCACATTATGGGCGAGATCACCACCAACTGCTATGTGGACATCCCCAAGATCGCCCGCCAGGTGGTGCTGGACATCGGCTACGACCGCGCTAAGTACGGCTTCGACGGCCACACCTGCGCCGTTATCACCAACATCGACGAGCAGAGCGGCGACATCGCCCTGGGCGTGGACAAGAGCCTGGAGGCCAAGAACTCCGGCGACGCCGCCCTGGACAACGGCGCCGGCGACCAGGGCATGATGTTCGGCTATGCCTGCAACGAGACCCCCGAGCTGATGCCTCTAGCCATCTCCATTGCGCAGAAAATGGCCAAGCGCCTGACGGATGTGCGCAAGCAGGGGCTGGTGGACTATCTGCGGCCCGACGGCAAGACCCAGATCACCGTGGAGTACGACGAAAATGGCAAGCCCGTGCGCGTGGACACGGTGGTGCTGTCTACCCAGCACGCCGCCGAGGTGTCCCTGGAGCAGATTCGCAAGGACATGATCGAGCTGGTCATCAAGCCCACGGTGCCTGCCGGCCTGCTGGACGAGAACACCAAAATTTATGTGAATCCCACCGGACGGTTCGTCATCGGCGGGCCCCAGGGCGACAGCGGCCTCACCGGGCGCAAGATCATCGTGGACACCTATGGCGGCAGCGCGCCCCACGGCGGCGGCGCGTTCTCCGGCAAGGACCCCACTAAGGTGGACCGCAGCGCCGCCTACGCGGCCCGCTGGGTGGCGAAGAATGTGGTGGCCGCGGGCCTGGCGGACCGCTGCCAGGTGCAGTTGGCCTATGCCATCGGCGTGGCTCGGCCCGTGAGCGTGCTGGTGGAGACCTTCGGCACCGGCAAGGTGTCCGATGACAAGCTGGAGGAGGCCGTGGAGAAGGTGTTTGACCTGCGGCCCACGGCCATCATCCGCGAACTGGACCTGCAAAAGCCCATCTACCGCAAGCTGGCGGCCTACGGCCACATGGGCCGGGAGGACCTGGGCGTGGCCTGGGAGAAGACCGACCGCGTGGACGAACTGAAGGCGGCCCTGGGGCTGTAAATCAACAATGGGGAAAAGTTCGATAAAAAGAGACATAGCAAAAAACATCTGCCGCATTACTCTTGACTGCTGCCGATAGAAATGATATGATTTCATCGGAATTAAAAGCGTAATTCTGAATGTAATATATCAAGGAGGTGGTCAGAATGCGCGCAACCTATGTTGATTTTACTTGTGATATTCTCAAAAAAGAAGCTGTCGGTGCACCCATCTATACGAACCGTGTTGCGCAGCAGCTTGGAACGGCCTATCAGCTTGACAATAAGGAAGCCGCTGCAGCTACCGCTGTTGCATTCAAACGGATTATGGACGGAGCGGCTCTTCCTGAGTTGAGATGCTACCAAAAGGGCATATATTACCGAACATCCGTGACGCCGTTTGGAGAAGTTGGTATCAATAAGGAGCAGCTCATCGCAGACAAATATCTTTTGCCCAATATCGGCTATGAAACCGGATTCACCGTCATGCATCAGTTGGGGCTTACCTCGCAAATGCCCCGGCGGCGTATTCTTGCCACGAATGTGGCGAAAGAGTGTGCGAGAGCAGATAGAAAACTTGGCGTGACGATTCGCCCTCCCAAAACTGCCGTGACTGCGGAGAACAAAGCTTATCTGCAGGTGTTGGATGTTCTTGAACTGCTGGACAAAGCCCCGGTAGACGATGCCCATCCTTATGAGATCGTCGCACGTCACATTAAAGGAAAACGGCTTGAATACGGAACCCTGCTGGCTTTCGCAAATGACTTTTACAATAAAACGACTGTGCTTCATCTGGCAAGCACGGCAAGTGCAGGAGAGATGATATGAAACTACATTTGGACAAGGACGCATTTGGCGTTCTTCTGGAGGACATTCATTCAAGAACAGGCTACCGCACCGATGTGCTGGAGAAGGACTATTATGTTGTCCTGATTTTGAGTGAACTGGTTGAAATGCAAAAAGATGGTTTGCCGGCCTACTTTAAGGGCGGTACGGCACTGTACAAAGCACTGAAAACGACCAATTGATTTTCGGAGGACATCGACATTTCAGTTGATACCAGGAACTGCAGTCGAAGCCAAAGCGTCAAGCGGCTGAAACGGGTGACTAAAAAGTATGTGTCACTCCAAAGAGATCCCGAGCAAGGACGCACTAATCGCTCGGAGGTTATTTCCGTATATACCTACGACCCTGCAACGGCCTATGACAGTAATGACGCACTGCAGCGCTTCGGTAAGCTGAAAATCGAGGCCACATCCTTCACGATCAGTGAACCGGTCGATACCCTGGAGGTGTCCACCATGCTCTATGATTTGGCCACTGAGGAACAGCGGCGAATACTGGAAACAGTTTACGAAGTAAGTCCCTTTAACATTCAGACGATTACCATGGAACGCATCTTCGTTGATAAGCTGTTTGCGGCGGAAGCCTATGTTAGAAAGTCCTCTGTTGAGCATCGCGTCTTTGAGGCAGCCAAACACATCTATGATTTGGCTGTATTGTCGCACAACCCCAAAATCGAGCTCCTGATGGCGGATCCTGCTCAAATGGAGCATCTGCTGGATATCCGGCTGGAGGAAGAATCTGGCCGCTTGGACGGCATCCCCGGTGTAGCTCCCTCAGAGTTCACATTCTTCCAATCTGCCAAAGACAACGCAGATGTGCAGAGAGCATATGAGACGATGCAAAATCAATATGTTCTCCGAGAGCAGGATCGAATCGCATTCAGCTATGCAACGCAGGAACTTCTGCTGATTGAGCAGAAACTGCTGAAAAACCCTGCATGGACCGAGAGAACAGTATCCTCTCAGAAAGCAGCGGAGGACGAGCAATGAGCAAGAAAATCTATACCTGTGACGCTTGCCACTATACCTTCGAAGCGGAAACTGGATGTGACCAATGCCCGGATTGCGGCAAAAAGCGAGTGCGGCCAGCCGATGAGCAAGAATCGAAGGAATATCTGGAGCGCAAGCAGCACACAGACAGCTGGAATTAAATAAACATGGCGACAGGCCGCAGTTTACCACTGCGGCCTGTTTTTTATGCCGTGTGCGCGGTATGCTTTGATAAAAATATTCCGCCAAGAATTCAGTTCACCAGCGATGGGTACTTGGGTGGTACCACCTAAGCTACCACCCAAGCTGCCCAAGCGCGATTTTACCGGATTGGAGGCCGTTTCTTTGTTGCTTATATTTCAAGGTTTTGATAGCTATTCAACCTGAAATGTGAGATAATCAAGGTGGCGGAATGCCGTGTACTTTGAAAAGTGAATACATGGAAAGGTGTATCTGAACCTCTCACATTTCTAAATCGTTCATTGAGAGGAAAGATACATTATGGCTGAAAGACCTATATAACTGCTTTTATACCCCACCCGGACTTCCGGTTCAGAAACGGGAAATTGAGGAGTGCCCTCAAGCACTTAGCGAGGTGCTGGGCAAACCGGAGCGTCGGTTGGTGCTCCAAATCATCGACGCAAAGGACCGTAGTGCAGAAAACACCTCCATCGACAGCTTCATCTTCGGATTTGAACTGGCGTGGAAACTCTTCATGGAATTAAACCATTACGAAAATGAGCGCTCAGTCTCCTACTATGGATAATGACAATATCCACTCCGCATACCGCGGAGACATATTCTATGCGGATCTTGAACCGGTACGCGGCTCCGAGCAAGGAGGTGTCCGACCGGTGCTGATTATTCAGAATGACATAGGTAATCGTCATAGTCCCACGGTCATCGTGGCGGCGATCACCAGCCGCATAAAGCATCACCGATTACCGACCCATGTAAACCTGAATGGGAGGCAATGCGGATTACACAATGAATCCACGATCATGCTGGAACAGCTTCGGACATTAGACAAGCAGCGCCTGCTTGGGTATGCGGGAACTGTAGGAAAAGTCAAGATGTAGGAAGTGAATACTGCCTTGGAGATCAGCATTGGGATCAAGAATATACTACCTGACAATAAAAGAAAGCGAGGAAGCGACTATGGTAAATCAGAGCACAGAGAAGAAAAACACCAGGCAGATCCAGATGACCATTGAGGGTCATAAGGTAACGATCAGCTTTGCTCAGGAGGCCAATCCGACCCTCTCTGCTCTGGTGCGCAACACCCTGCTGGACGCATATATCCGAAAGAACGGGCTGTGCAGCGAGGAACAGCTTGCATAAAAGAGCTGTGCGGAAATGCACAACAGTAAAAAGCAGCGGGAAATTCAGTAAAAAGCAGCGGGAAATTCCCCCTTGCAAGCGGAAGAAAAAGCTGGTATAGTAGATACGTTGCCCGAAAGCGGGCGGCGTGTCTTTATCCGGGTGTAGCGCAGTTGGTAGCGCGCCTGCTTTGGGAATGCGTAGACCCTATCCATGAGCGGTTTGGACAAAAGCCCGGAAAGCCTTGCAACACGGGCGTTAGCGGGATTTTCTCCCTCGGTCAAATCAGACGGAAAAACCGCTTTGACCACATGAATGACCACAGACAGAAAATCTTTGATTTTCTCCCCCGCCGTGGTATAATGGCAGAAATTGAATATCCGGGTATAGCGAAGTTGGTATCGCGCCTGGTTTGGGAGTGCCGTGGCGGTATCCGAGGCAGGGCAAGGCGAAACGCCGCAAAGCCTTGTGACACCTGCGTTTGCTGGATTTTTCACGATTGCCGAAAGCGGCATAAAAGCGGCTTTGACCACATAAATGACCACAGACAGAAAAATCTTTGATTTTCTCCCCCGCCGTGGTATAATGGCAGAAATTGAATATCCGGGTGTAGTTCAGCTGATAGAACGCGTGGTTTGGGACCACGAGGCCGCGAGTTTGAGCCTCGCCACTCGGACCAA
>CAVJNL010000011.1:0-36631 GCA_963650985.1 Clostridium sp. CAG:413 | reverse complement strand
TATTTTTCTTCCCCCGGTAGAACCGGGGGTTTATTTCCACGCCTAAAGGCACCAATGTAAAAAGCCCCGCTCGCAAAGAGCGGGGCTTTGAGGCTGTCGATAAAGTGGAAGGATTTGCGATAACGGTAAGGAAGGGAGTGTGAGGGAAACCCAAGAAGGGTGTCCCTCACCATTGAAATCAATAGTTTTTGAAACTTTTTCAAAGTTTCAAAAACTTAGGCAGCGGGGCGAAAAGACTTTTTCGATACGCTGAAAGCCCCGCTCTTTGTGAGCAGGGCTTTATGCTTGTCCTGAAATTAGATCGCTCTGGTTACTTTACCGGAACGCAGGCACCGGGTACAAACATATACATGGCGAGGCGTGCCGTTGATGATCGCCTTAACACGCTTAACATTGGGCTTCCAGGGACGATTGGAACGCCGGTGAGAGTGGGAAACCTTGATGCCAAAAGTCACGCCCTTGTCGCAAAATTCGCACTTAGCCATCCGTTGCACCTCCTTGCTGTGTGTGACTTGCTGCTTTGCTTTCGCAAGCATGTGATAGTTTAACAGATGTCACAGAAAAAAGCAAGTACTTTTGACAAAAAAATGAAAAAATTTCAAATCGTCATCAAATCGCAGGAAACTGTTGCGCAGACAGGGCCTTTGAGCTATAATATGTTATTAATATAGGTGAACCTGGATAAAATTTTTATGATCGCCGGATACCCAACCGGCGGACGGAAAGGATATACGATGGAAAAGGTCAAGCGCACCCCGGCCAAGCTCCCGGAGCTGGTGGAGGAGTTCAACATGGAGGTACTGAACAAGGCCCCCAATTTCAGTACCCAAACCGTGACCATCTCCGATGTGAACCGCCCGGCGCTGCAATTGGTGGGGTTTTACGAGTATTTCGAGCCCATCCGTCTACAAATTTTGGGCAAGGCGGAGATGGTGTTCCTCCAGGCCATGACCACCGAGCGACGCCGCAAGGTACTGGAGGACCTGCTGCGCTGCGAGATACCCGCCCTCATCATTGCCCGGAACATGGAGGTCCCGCCGGAGCTTTTGGAGCTGGCGGAAAAGCATGGCCGCACCCTGCTGCGCATCGACCGCAAGACCGTGGACGCCACCAGCGAGATCATCGACTATCTCAATAAAAAGCTGGCCCCCCAGATCACCCGCCACGGCGTGCTCATGAATATCAACGGCCAAGGCGTCCTGATCCTGGGCGACTCCGGCATCGGCAAGAGCGAGACGGCCATCGAGCTGCTCAAGCGCGGCCACCGCCTGGTGGCGGACGATGCGGTGGAGATACGCCGCATTTCCACCTCTCTCTACGGCACCGCCCCGGAGCTGATTCGTCACTACATCGAGATACGCGGCGTGGGCGTCATTGATGTGCAGCAGCTTTTCGGCATGGGCGCCGTGCAGTTCGACACGGAGATCGACCTGGTGGTCCAGCTGGAGCAGTGGCAGGACGGCAAGTTCTACGACCGCCTGGGCCTGGGGGAGGAGACCTACTCCATGCTGGGCGTGAAGCTGCCCTACATGACCATCCCCGTGCGCCCCGGGCGCAACCTGGCCGGTATCGTGGAGATCGCCACCATGAAAAACCGCCAAATGAAATACGGCTACAACCCCGCCCGGGACTTCGTGACCCGGCTGGACCAGCACTATGACGCACTGAACGAAGCAAATCGGAGAAAGAATAGATGAAATACATCGGCATTGACATTGGCGCAACAAATTTGAAGGCCGGGCTGGTGAACGGCCAGGGTCAGATCTTAGCCACCCAAAAGATGAAGGTGGCGCAGATCGAGTCCCCGGACGACCTGGCCCGGCACCTGGCCCGCATGACCGAAGAGCTGGCGGCGGAGGTAGGCGTGCCCATGGAGGAGATATTCTCCCTGGGCGTAGGCGTGCCCGGCGTGGTGGAGATACGCTCCGGCTCCCTGCAATATAGCTGCAACCTGCCCTTCCGTCGGGTCCCCCTACGTCGACTTTTCCACAAGTACCTCAATAAGCCCCTCTATCTGGAAAACGACGGCAACTGCGCCGCCGTGGGCGAGTATTACGCTGGGGCGGGCCGCAGCAGCAAGCGCTTCGTGACCATCACCCTGGGCACGGGCATCGGCGGCGGCATCATCCACAACGGCAAGATTTACCACGGCTCCAACGGCATGGCCGGCGAGGTGGGCCACATGAGCATCGAGTATAACGGCCAAAGCTGCCCCTGCGGCCGCAAGGGCTGCTGGGAGCGCTACGCCTCCGCCTCGGCCTTAAAACGCCTGACAAAGCGCGTCATGGACGAGAACCCCGAGAGTATCCTGCGCCAGGTGGTGGACGAAAACGACGGCCATGTCAGCGGCCAGTCCGCCTTTATTGCCGCCCGCCGGGGCGACCCCATCGGACAATATGTCTGCAATGCCTACATAGACTATCTGTGTGCCGGGATCGTGAACTTGGTGAATATTTTCCAGCCCGATACCCTGGCCATCGGCGGCGGCGTCAGCAACGAGCAGGACGAACAGCTTCTGTTCCCCGTGCGCCGCATCGTGGCCCAGCAGAGCATCCCCTGCGAGCCGGATAAGCGCACCCGCATCGTCAAAGCGGAGCTGGGCTCCAACGCGGGCATCATCGGCGCCGCCCTGCTGGGAAAGAAGAAGCGAATTTAAGGAGCGGACTATGACTTGGTTTGAAAAGCTGGACGAAGCGACAGAAAAATACCTGCCCGACCTCCTGCTGGAGCGGGAGGTGCCCCTGAGCCGCCTGACCTCCTTCCGCATTGGCGGCCCGGCCCGGCGGGTGGCTTATCCCAAAAACCGGGAGCAGCTTGTACTGCTCATGGGCCTGGCCCAGGACTGCGGCGCAAGACCCTTTGTCATGGGCAACGGCACCAACCTCCTGGCCCCGGACGAGGGCCTGGAGCGCCTGGTGGTGCGCACGGCAGGGGAGATGAACGCCGTGCAGCTCCTGGATGAGACTACCATCGAGGCGGACGCGGGCATTTCCCTGGCCCGGCTGGCCCTTTTCGCCCAAAACGCCGGGCTTACGGGCCTGGAGTTTGCCCACGGCATCCCCGGCAGCCTGGGCGGCGCGGTGTTCATGAACGCCGGAGCCTACGGCGGCGAGATGAAGCAGGTGGTTAGCGAGGTTACAGTGCTCACAGAGGACGGCATTGCCCGCGTTCCTGCGGAAAAGTGCGACTTCGGCTACCGCCACAGCGCTTTTTCCGACGGAAAAAGTGTGATTTTAGGCGCGAAACTGCGTCTCTCTAAAGGCAATAAAGACGAGATCAGCGCCAAAATGGCCGAGCTCATGGCGAAGCGGAAGAGCTCTCAACCCCTGGAATACCCCAGCGCAGGCAGCACCTTTAAGCGCCCGGCGGGCTACTTTGCCGGAACGCTGATCCAGGAAACGGGCCTGAAAGGGCTCACCGTAGGCGGGGCCCAGGTGTCCGAAAAGCACGCGGGTTTCGTCATCAACATCGGCGGGGCCACCTGCCAGGATGTGCGCTCCCTTATAAAAGAAGTGCAGAAAAGAGTACAGCAGGCCCACGGCGTCACGCTGGAGCCCGAGGTAAAATTCATAGAAAATTGAAAGGAGCAGGGCATGGAGATATTGGTCATTTCCGGCTTGTCCGGCAGCGGAAAAAGCAAGGCTGCGTCCTATTTAGAGGACATTGGCTACTATATCGTGGATAATCTTCCGGCGGAGATGATGGTCATTTTCGCGGAGTTCTGCGCCGCGTCCAAGGGCCGCTACGACCGAGTGGCACTGGTGTACGATGTGCGCACCGGGGAGCCTGCCCAAAAGCTCATTGACGCCCTGGAGCACATGAAGGCCGCCGGCATCCACTGTTGCATGCTCTTTTTGGAGGCGGATAATCAGTCCATCATCAACCGCTATAAGGAGACCCGCCGCACCCACCCCCTGGCAGGCGGCGGCGTCAGCGTGGCCCAGGCCCTGCAAAAGGAGCGTGCCCTGCTCCAGCCCGTCCGCGACCATGCGGACTTCGTGCTGAACACCTCCGGCTTTTCCACCTCCAAGCTCCACTCGGAGATATTGAACCTCTTCAGCGACGCCACCTTAGAGGACGGCATGCATGTGAATGTCCTGTCCTTCGGCTTCAAAAACGGCATCCCCGTGGAGGCGGATCTAGTGATGGATGTGCGCTTCATGCCCAATCCCTACTATATCGACGAGCTCAAGCACAAGACCGGCCTGGACGACGGCGTTCGGGACTATGTGTTCAGCTTCAGCCAGACCAACGAATTCATGCGCCGCATGGAGGACATGATATCCTTCCTCCTGCCCCTTTACAGCGAGGAGGGGAAGACCGTCCTGGTCCTTGCCATCGGCTGCACCGGCGGCCACCACCGCTCCGTGGCCGTGGCCCACGCCATCGCCGAGTTTATCCAAAACATCGGCTACCCCGTCACCGAGACCCACCGTGACATCACCCGGTAAAAGGAGCGGACTATGGAAAGCGGCTATTATCATGTGGCCCCGGAGAAAGGTCCGCGGATCGTGGTCATCGGCGGCGGACACGGCCAGTCCACGCTCCTGCGGGGGCTGAAGTTATACAGCAAGAACCTCACAGCCATCGTGGCCGTCACCGACGACGGCGGTGGCAGCGGCGCTCTGCGGCGCGACCTGGATATGCCCCCGCCCGGGGACATTCGCAACTGCATGGAGGCCCTGGCCAGCGCCGAGCCCATCATGACCCAGCTCATGGGCTATCGCTTCACCGAGGGCGTCCTGGCCGGGCAGAGCTTCGGCAACCTCCTCCTGGCCGCCCTCAACGGCATCATGCCCAGCTTCGACCAGGCCGTGGCGGGCCTGAGCCAGGTGCTGGCGATCACGGGCCGTGTCCTGCCTGTGACCAACGCCAATATCCGCCTGGAGGGCGAGTTTGAAAACGGCAGCCGGGTAGCAGGGGAGTCCAGTATCTGCCGGCAGATGCAGCAGGAAAATTGCCGCCTGCGCTGCGTGAAGCTCCGTCCCGCCCACCCCAAGGCCCTGCCCGAGGCGGTGCAGGCCATCCGGGAGGCGGACCTGATCGTCCTGGCCCCCGGCAGTCTCTATACCAGCATCATCCCCAACCTCCTGGTGGACGGCATCGTAGACGCCATCGCCGGGAGCGAGGCCATGAAGGTCTATATCTGCAATGTCATGACCGAGAGCGGCGAGACCGAGGGCTACACCGTCAGCGACCATATCCGCGCCCTGTTCACCCACTCCCGCTTCGGCCTGTTTGACCTGTGCCTGGTCAATTCCGCGCCGCTGCCCCGCATCATCGCCCAGCGCTATGCCAAGGAGGGCAGCGCCCCGGTGTTCTGCGATGAAAAGGAGTGTGCGCGCCTGGGTGTGGAAATTATCTCCCGCCCGATATGCGCCGTGGAAAACCAGGTCATCCGCCACAATCCCGGCCACCTGGCCGCAGAGCTTATGACCCTCTACCGCCAGCGCACCATCCGCGTGGTGGAGGAGGAGACCGGCCATGTACGAAACCGAATGGAAAAATAGGAGGAGCTATGCAGTCCTTTGCCTACCAGGTAAAAAGTGAATTGTGCCGGGTCCCGGTGCAGCGCGTATGCTGCGCCCGGGCGGAGGCCTACGGCATTTTGCTCTATTGCAACACCTTCAACGCCCGGGAAATTCGCATCATCACCGAGAATCCCGAGTTCGCGAGGCGCCTGCCCAAGCTCTTTCACCGGGCCTTTAACCTGCGCTTCGACCGCCTGCCACAGGAGCAGGAGGGCCGGGAAAAGCTGATTTTTCAGATCAATGACCCGCAAAAGCTGGAGCGCATCATCAGTCAGTTTGGCTACGAGGCTAAGCAGACCCTGGCCCTGCACATCAATTTCGGCGTCCTGGAGGAGGACTGCTGCCGCACCTCCTTCCTGCGGGGCGCGTTCCTCTCCGGCGGCAGCGTCACCGACCCGGAAAAGCGCTATCACCTGGAGCTCTCCGGCAACCACCGCCAAGCCAGCCGGGAGCTTTGCGCCCTGCTCACGGAGATGGGCTTCCTGCCCCGCATGGTGTCCCGGGGTGCGGCCACGGTCATTTACTTCAAGCAGAGCGAGCACATTGAGGACCTGCTGACCAAGCTGGGCGCCCCGGTGGCCGCCATGGACATCATGACCACAAAGGTGGACAAGGCCATCCGCAACGGCGCCAACCGCGCCATGAACTGCGACATCGCCAATGTGAATAAAATTTTGGAGGCCGCCACTGAGCAGCAGTCCGCCATCGAGGCCCTGGCAAAAAGCGGCAAATTAGACCGCCTGCCCGAAAAGCTCCAGCAAACGGCCCGGCTCCGCCTGGAGCACCCGGAGCTGTCCCTGTCCCAGCTGGCCGAGCTGTGCGACCCGCCGGTCTCCAAATCCTGCATGAACCACCGCATGAGAAAGCTCAACGAGGAGGCAAAGAAACTGCTATGAACAAGATAGAAAAGTGCACGGCGGCCTGGGACTATCACACCCACGGCTGCAACTGCGGCCAAAGCATCCTGGCGGCCTTCCACGAGGAAATGGGCCTCACCGAGGACCAGTGCCTGGCTTTGGCCGGGGGCATGGGCGGCGGTATGCGCTGCGGCAGTATCTGCGGCGCCATCAGCGGCGGCATTTTGGTGCTGGGCATGCTTTTCCCCGCGAAGGCCGGGGAGGGCCCCGCCGCCAAGCGTCGCATCACCCAGCAGACCCAGGAATATATTCGCCGCTTCCAGCAGCGCTTTACGGACCGCGACTGCACCGACCTGCTAAAACGCAAGGACCTCGCGCCCACCCCGCAGACCCAAGCCCTGGGCGTAACGGACCACTGCGGCGTCCTCATCGTCTCCGCCGTGGAAATTTTGTGCGACTACATCGCCGAGCTTAAAGGGGAATAATATGTCATTTGTCCACCTTCATGTACATACGGAGTACAGCCTCTTAGACGGTGCTTGCCGCATCTGCGACCTGCCTAAGCGCATCAAGGAGCTGGGTCA
The DNA here is from genome assembly GCA_963650985.1 of Clostridium sp. CAG:413. Lineage (GTDB taxonomy): Bacteria > Bacillota > Clostridia > Oscillospirales > Oscillospiraceae > Vescimonas. The sequence continues at coordinate 29,659 of CAVJNL010000011.1, read as the reverse complement.
GACCGCCTGCGCCGTCACCGACCACGGCGTCATGTACGGTGCCATCGACTTTTACCGCGCCTGCAAGGCCGAGGGCATCCATCCCGTCATCGGCTGCGAGGTCTATGTGGCCGCCCGCACCCGGTTCGATAAAATTCACGAATACGATGCCGAGTCCCGCCACCTGGTCCTTTTGTGCAAAAACGAGACCGGCTACCGAAACCTCTCCTACATGGTCAGCCAGGCCTTCGTAGAGGGCTTTTACATCAAGCCCCGCATCGACCTGGACCTGCTGCGCACACATTCCGAGGGCCTGATTGCACTGTCTGCCTGCCTGGCCGGAGAGATACCCAAGCGCATCCTCCACCAAAACTATGACGGTGCAAAGGAATACGCTCTGCAAATGCAGGAGATCTTCGGAAAAGACAATTTCTACCTGGAGCTCCAGGACCACGGCATCCCCCAGCAGGCGGAGGTCAACCGCAGCCTGCTGAAAATGCACCAGGAGACGGGCATCCCCCTGGTCTGCACCAACGATGCCCACTACCTCCGCCCGGAGGACGCCGAGAGCCACGACATTCTCCTCTGCATCCAAACGGGCAAGACCGTGGACGATGAAAACCGCATGCGCTACGAGCCCCGGAATTTCTACATCCGCTCCACCGAGGAGATGGAGACCCTGTTTTCCGCCTATCCCGAGGCTATAGAAAATACCCAGCGCATCGCCGACCGCTGCCGGTTGGAGTTTACCTTCGGCAAGTACCACCTGCCGGAGTTCAAGCTGCCCCCGGGCTACGATTCTCCCACCTACCTGCGCAAGCTCTGCGACGATGGCTTTGCCGAGCGGTACGGCACAGAGAAGGAGAACTACCGCAAGCATCTTGCCTACGAGCTGGACATGATCGAGAAAATGGGCTTCACCGACTATTTCCTCATCGTCTCCGACTTCGTGCGCTACGCCAAGAGCGTGGGCATCCCTGTGGGCCCGGGCCGTGGCTCCGCCGCTGGGAGCATGGTGTCCTACTGCCTGCGCATCACGGACATCGACCCCATGGAGTATAACCTCTATTTCGAGCGCTTCCTAAACCCCGAGCGCGTGTCCATGCCCGATATTGATATGGACTTCGGCGATACCCGCCGCGAGGAAGTGGTGGACTATGTGCGCCGCAAATACGGCGATGACCATGTGGCCCAGATCGTCACCTTCGGCACCATGGCCGCCCGTGGCGCCATCCGGGATGTAGGCCGCGTGATGAAAATTCCCTATAACGAGGTGGATGCGGTGGCAAAGCTGGTCCCTGCCACCCTGCACATCACCCTGGACGATGCCCTGCGCCTTTCCAAGCAGCTTTCGGACCTCTACGAGTCCAACGAGCAGATACACCGCCTCATAGACACCGCCAAGGCCCTGGAGGGCATGCCCCGCCACGCCTCCACCCACGCCGCCGGCGTGGTCATTACCAAGCGCCCGGTGTATGAGTATGTCCCCCTGGCCCGCAACGACGAGTCCATCGTCTGCCAGTACACCATGGTCACCCTGGAGGAGCTGGGCCTGCTGAAAATGGACTTTTTGGGCCTGCGGAACCTGACGGTGCTGGACGATGCCATCAAGATGCTGCCGGATAAAAACTTCGACCTCTTGAAGATACCCAAGGACGACCCGGAGGTTTTCAACATGCTCACCCAGGGCAAGACCTCCGGCGTGTTCCAGATGGAGTCCACCGGCATGACCGGCGTGTGCCTGGGCCTCAAACCCCAAAGCATCGAGGACATCACCGCCATCATTGCCCTCTATCGCCCAGGCCCCATGGAGTCCATCCCCCGGTTCATCGCCTGCAAGCAGGACCCCAAGCTCATTTCTTACAAACACCCGTCCCTGGAGCCGATTTTGTCCGTCACCTATGGCTGCATCGTCTACCAGGAGCAGGTCATCCAAATTTTCCAGCAGTTAGGCGGCTATTCCCTGGGCCAGGCGGACATGGTGCGCCGTGCCATCTCCAAGAAAAAGGCCAAGGAGATTGAAAAAGAGCGCCATTCCTTCGTCCACGGCGATCTGGAGCGGCACATCAAGGGCTGCATCGCCAACGGCATCCCCGAAGCCACCGCCGAGGCCATCTACGACGAAATCTACGACTTCGCCAACTACGCCTTCAATAAGGCCCACGCCGTCAGCTACGCGGTGGTGGCCTACCAGACGGCCTATTTCAAGTGCCACTATCCCAAGGAGTACATGGCCGCCCTCCTGACCTCCGTGCTGAACAATTCTGATAAAGTCGCCGAGTATATCGCCGAGTGTCGGGAGTGCAACATCCCCGTCCTCCCCCCGGACATCAACCATTCCTACGATGGCTTCACCGTGGAGGGCGAGAACATCCGCTTCGGCCTGGTAGCCATCAAAAACATAGGCCGCGGCTTCATTCAGACGCTGATCCGACGGCGTGACAAGGACGGCCCCTTTACATCCTTCCAGGACTTCTGCCAGCGCATGAATGACGCGGCGGACATGAATAAGCGGGCTGTGGAGAACCTGATACGTAGCGGCGCCTTCGATTCCCTGGGTGCCAAGCGCTCCCAGCTCATCAAGGTTTTCGAGTCCGTGATGGACAGCGTGGCCCTTTCCTACAGGCAGAACCTGGAGGGGCAGATAGATATGTTCAGCATGGGCCCGGCGGTGTCCCAAAAGCTCCAGCACATCCACCTGCCCGACATCCCCGAGTTTTCCGCCATGGAGCTGATGACCATGGAAAAGGAGACCACGGGCCTCTTCCTCTCCGGCCATCCCATGCGAGACTACCGGGAGCTTGCCAAGGCTTCCGGCGCCACGCCCATCCAAAAAATCATGGCCGACTTCGAGCAGGAGCAGGGCCCCACCCGCTTTGCCGACGGCCAATCCATCTGCGTGGCCGGTGTCGTCACCTCCAGCAAGACCCGCCCCACAAAAAACCATTCCCTCATGGCCTATGTGGTGGTGGAGGACGAGACCGGCTCCATCGAGCTGCTGTGCTTCCAGCGCTCCATCGACCAGTTCGGCTCCTATATGCAGGTGAATCTCCCGGTCATCGTCACGGGCCGCCTGACCGTGCGGGACGAGAAACCGCCCCAAATTTTGTGTGACACCATCCAGCCCCTGGAGGGCCAAGAGAGCATCCTCTACCTGCAAGGCAAGCATGTGCCCGAGAAGCAGCCCCAGGAGCTCATTCTCAAGGTCCCGGGCCTTGATAGCCGCGAATTTCAGCATTTGCGGTTGGTTTTCACCATGTTCGAGGGGGATATGCCCGTAAAAATTCGCATGGCGGACACCGGCAAGCTCTTCGGTGCCACCTGCCTGAACCATCCCGCCCTCCTGGACGAGTGCCGGGAGTGTCTGGGCCAGGAGAATGTGGTGCTGCGCGACAGAAAATAAAAAAACTGCGGAGGCACACCTAAAAAATGTGTCTCCGCAGCTCTTTTTCCGCTCTGAACCGTCAATCCTCCGCCGAAATGGCCTGCACCGGGCAGGCGTCCATGGCCTCCTGCACAGCGGCGCGGTTTTCATCGGTGGTGTGGCCGTAGGCCTCCGCCTTGCCGTCCGCGTTCACCTCAAAAACCTCCGGCACCGTGCTGATGCACAGCCCGCAGCCGATGCAGCTGTCCTGGTTCACAATGGCTTTCATGGTGTCTCCTCCTAAAAAATTACTACCAGCAGCATCTTAAACTGCTCTTTCCCATAAACGGCGTGGGGGTGCTTGGCGGGCATCACAATGGATTCCCCCTGGTGCAGCTCGTACTCCACGCCGTCAATGGTGATGCGGCCTACGCCGTCCAGACAGGTGACGAAGGCGTCCCCGCCGGATTCGTGGGTGCTGATCTCCTCGTCCTTGTCAAAGGAGAAGAGGGTCACGCTCACCGCCTCATTCTGCACCAGTGTGCGGCTCACCACCTGCCTCGGCTGATACTGGATCTGCTCTTTCAGCGTCAGTACCTCTGCAAAGGGAATGTTCTTCATCACAACTTCGTCCTCCTGTCGTACATCGTTTTACAGTATCTGCATTTTTATACTTATTATAACGCATAGTTTATAAAATGTCTATGGCCGATGCAACAAAAAAGAAAAGCCGATGGAAAAATCCATCAGCTTTTCCACTGAATAGGGCGCTCAGTGGCAGGCGCAGTAGCTGCGTGTGCCGTTGTAGTCGCAGGGCATCTCCACCGTGTTGGGCGGGAAGAACTCATTTATGGGGAAGCACACATTTTTGAACAGCCCGCAGGGGTCCTCCGGGTCGCCGCCGCTGCACTCCGCCTGGGGGATGCAGTAGTCGTAGGCCGGGATCAAAAGCTGTGTGTCGCGCTCCAGCCGCACCAGGGAGAACTGTCCCAGGGTCACGAAGTACCGCCGGTTCCCCGTGGCGTCCAGCACAATGGGGCTTGCAAAGGCCGCCTCGATGGCCGCCGGAATTTCCGACACATTGTCCACATCGCATACCCCCGTCGTGGTGCAGTCCTCCACGATCCGGGTGTCCAGCACAATGGGGTCCACAGCCTCTACCACAGCGGTGGGCAGACCGGTTTGGGGCGCGATGCTCTCCAGAGTGGTGTCGGAGGAGAAGGTCTTAGCACTCCCCTCGCTGCCAAAGAGGATGCAGCGTTTGTCAAACACGCACAGCCCCTCCACCTCAGTAGACCGGGGCGTGCCCGTCGCCACCTGCAAAGTCACTCGGTAGAAGTACCGCATATCAATGGAGTAAAACCCCCGGTTAAAAGTGACCGGCTCCACATCGGTGTACACATACAGCAGCTCCGCGCTGCCGCCCTTGATGATCTGCGCCGTGCTCAGCACCTCCAGTGCCGTCTGGGTAGGGTAGAACCGCAGATCCTCCACGCAGTCTTTGTCCCTACAACTGTCGAAAATTTTCTTCGTGTGAATACATACGGACTCTCTCACGCTGCTCAAGTCGCAGACCGGGCCCGGCATTCCGTTTTCAGGCATCCAGATAACCTCCTATTAAGTACTGAAAGAAGCCTCTTTCACTCCAGTGTATGCAAAACCGCCGCCAGTGTGCGCCATGGGAGCCGCCGTCTACAAATTTCGCTGTACAAATGTTTCGTTTTGCCGTATAATAGCAAAGAATAGGAGGCGATGGCATGGACGCATCATTCATCCACGATAATCTGGAGATCAAATTTCTTATTTTATACATTGCCGCCCGGGTGTCCCAGCCCATCCCCGTGGAGGGGATGCAGGAGCTGACCCTGTGCGACAGCGGCATCGACTATTTCTCTTTCTCTGAGTGCCTCAGCGACCTAGTGCGCACGGAGCACCTGACCCTGTCCGACGATGGCCTCTACGCCATCACGCCCAAGGGCCTGCGCAACAGCGAAATTTGCGAGAGCAGCCTGCCCATGTCCGTCCGCCTGTTGACGGACCGCAATGTGGCCGCCTACAACCAAATGCTCCTGCGTAAGGACCAGGTCCGGGCCAAGGTCACCCCCCGTGAAAACGGCACCTACACCGTCACCCTCCACTTCAGCGACGATGTGGACGAGCTGATGCACCTGGAGCTCATGGCCGCCACCCAGGAGCTGGCCCATGGGCTGGCTGACCGCTTCCAAGCCAGCCCCGAGCAGGTCTATTCCCAGCTCATGGACACCCTGTTTCCCAAAGAATAACTTATAATTATATAGGTATCTTCCCCGTGCCACCCCGGTGCGGGGATTTTTTTGCATAAAAGCGGACAGCCCCTCATACAGTGGATTAGCTAAGAAAAGGAGGCGTGATCGCTTTGGAGGAGCGCTATTCGATCAGTCAATACGAGCAGGCGGCGCACCTGCTGCCCATCCGCTTTCAGCGCATCGCCCTGCACCTGCCCGACTGGCAGAAGGAACAGGCGGAGGAGCTGCGTCTGCGGGCGGGCCACCCCATGACCGTCCTGCTGCCCCAGGGGGAGCAGAGCCTGGAGTCCGAGACTGTCGTCACCCAGGGGGACCTGGAGCTGCTGTGCGACACCGTCACCGGCTACTCCCGCTACATGGCCGCTGATACCATGGCCCGGGGCTACATAACCGCCAAGGGGGGCTTCCGCATCGGCCTGTGCGGCACCGTTGTGATGCAAGAGGGAAAGAGCACCAACCTGCGCAGTCTTTCCTCCGCCTGCATCCGTATCGCCCGAGAAATACCGGGCCTGGCTGCGGGCCTGGTGGACCAGCTATTTCAAAATGGCCGCTATTGCAGCACCCTCATCATCGCCCCGCCGGGCCTGGGCAAAACCACCCTTCTGCGGGACCTGGTGCGCTGCCTCTCCGACGGCACCGACACCCTCCCGGCCCACCGGGTCTCCCTGGTGGACGAGCGGGGAGAGGTGGCCGTAATGCTGGAGGGCGCAGCCCAAATGGAGATAGGCTGCCACACGGATGTGCTGGATTCCTGCCCCAAGGCGGTGGCTATCCCCATGCTTCTGCGCTCGGCTAACCCACAGATCATCGCCGTGGACGAGATCACTCAGGCCCGGGACCTGGCCGCCATGGAGGAGGCCGCCTACTGCGGCGTGCGCTTCCTGGCTACTATCCACGCCGACTCCGCCGCCGACCTTCAAAAGCGGCCCCTGCTGCAAAAGCTGCAAAAAATGCGCCTGTTTGAAAAAGCCATCATCATCCGCATGGTGGATAAACGCCGCTGTTACAGCGTGCAGGAGCTGTGATTGGCAAGCTCCTGGGCGCGCTGCTGATCTGCGGAGCCGGGGCCTGGGGCCTGGGACAAAAATGGCGGCAGGGCAGGGAGGAGGAACGCTTCATCGCGGACATGGCCGCCTCTTTAGAGCAGGCAGAGGCCTCCATCCGCTTCCGCCGCCTCCCCGTGCCGGACCTCCTGCGGGAGCAGGCCCAAAGAACCACCTGCGGCAGACTATATTCCGATGTAATACAGCACATGAAAAGGGGGGTACCTTTACAGGATTCTTGGACAAGGTCAGTCGCCGCCGTCCTCTATAAGTCCCCCAAAACCATCCTCCAGACCCTGGAATGGATCGGCGATGAGGACCGTATCTGCCTAAATCTCCGCCGTACCGCCGCCCAGCTTCGGGAAACCCTGGGTCAGCTCGCCGCCCAACGCAAGCAGACCCAAAAACTGTCCCTGGCCCTCACGGCCTCCGCCTGCGGCCTGCTGGTGATTCTTTTACTATGAGGAGTACACATGGATGTTGATTTGATTTTCAAGATAGCCGCCGTGGGCATTCTGGTGGCGGTGCTGAACCTGGTCCTGGCCCGCAGCGGCCGGGAGGAGCAGGCCATGATGACCACCTTGGCGGGCCTTGTGGTGGTGCTGATGATGCTGGTGCGGCAGATCAGCGACCTCTTTGACCTCATCAAGTCGCTGTTTTCCCTGTAATCATGAGCGAGTTGGGAAAGATCGCGGCCCTGTGCCTCATTGGCATTGTGCTGACGCTGCTTCTGCAAAAAAATCACCCGGAAATTGCCATTTTGCTGGCCCTTGCTATCTGCGGCGGCGTGCTGCTTTTCAGCCTTTCCGGCATGAAGGACGTCTTGACGCTCCTGGATCAAATGGCCCAGGCCGGGGGCCTCTCCGAGGACCTGCTGCGCCCCCTGATAAAGACCGTGGGCATCGCCCTCATCACCCGCACCGGGGCCGAGCTTTGCCGGGACGCAGACCAAAAAGCCATGGCCTCCGTGGTGGAGACTGCTGGGGCCTTCGGGGCCATCGTCGTAGCCATACCGCTCTTCGGCGCGGTGTGGGAGCTGCTGCGGGGGATGCTGTGATGCGGAAAATTTTTCTGATTTTTGTGTTGCTTTGGTGCATCGTCCCCGTCTGTGCCAGTGAGATTCCCCAGGAGATCACCGATGCCATCCCCGACAGCGCCCGCCCTTTCCTGAGGGACACTGACAAGGTAGAGGACTTTACATCCTGGAACGCGGGCCTCTCCACCCTCTGGTCCCGCACCTGCAAGCTCCTGGCCAGCACCGTGCAGGAGAGCCTGGGCGGGGTGATCCTGGTCATGTCCGCCGTGCTCCTGTGCTCCGTGGCAGAGGATTGCTTTCATCCCCTGGGCGAGGGAAAAATGCTGGACCCGGTCCCCCTGGTGGGCACCCTGGTCATCCTCCTGGCCGTGGGCAGCAACATGAAAAACCTCATGGGCCTGGGCGAGGAGACCATCCAGGAGCTGAATGTCTTCTCCAAAGCCCTCCTGCCCACCCTCTCCGCCGCCACCGCCGCCGGTGGGGGCGCGGTGTCCGCCAGCGTCCGCCAGGTAGCCACGGTATTCTTCTCGGACATCCTCATGAGCCTCATCCACGGACTGCTTTTCTCACTGGTGTGGGTGTTCGTGGCCCTGTCGGCGGCGGATTCCGTTCTTCCGGCGGGCCGCCTGGGGGGCATCGCCCAGGGCCTGCAAAAAGCAATAACCTGGCTCCTCTCCGGTTTGCTGCTGCTCTTCACGGGCTATCTCTCCCTCTCCGGGGCCTTCGCCTCCTCCGCCGACAGCCTCACCCTGCGCATGACCCGCTCGGCCATCGGCACCGCCATCCCCGTGGTGGGCGGCATCATCTCCGACGCCGCCGACACCATCCTGGCCGGGGCCGGTGTCCTGCGCCAGTCCGTGGGCATGGTGGGTACGCTGACGGTGCTGGCTATCTGCGTTCTCCCGTTTTTGAAGCTGGGCATCCAATATCTGCTATTAAAACTGGCGGCCTTTTTCGCCGCCACCGTGGCCCCGGAGCCGCTGGTGAAGCTGGTCTCCTCCCTCAGCACGGCCTTCGGCCTGGTGCTGGGCATGACCGGCGCCGCCGCGCTGCTTCTGCTGATCTCCGTGGCCTCCACTGTGATGATGGTGAGCGTATGATCGATTCGTTCCGCGTATGGCTTATAGGCCTCCTGTCCGTCTCCCTGATCCTCACGGTCCTCTCCACCCTCCTGCCCGAGGGCAGCGTGAAGAAGATCGCCGGGATCACCGGCGGCCTGGTGCTGCTTTTGGTGGTCCTCCGTGGCGTCGTCCGGCTGGACCTCACCAATATCCAGCTCTCCTACGATAGCTGCGCCCAGGAGATCACCCGCCAAATGGAGCGCTACCGGGAGAAAAGCAAAACCGAGCTGGAAGAACTCATAGCTCGGCGCACCGCTGCATATATATCGGAACAGGCACAGTCCCTGGGCGTGTCCTGTACCCCGCAGGTCAGTTTGCAGTGGACGGAGGACAACATCCCCGTCCCCACCGGAGTCACATTGGACATTCCCTATCATGCAAAGCTGGAAGAAATTATTGAAAGCAACTTAGGAATCAAGGCCGAAAACCAGGTCTGGTCAACATCGGAAGGGTAAATAAGATGGGAAAGGTAAGATGGAGCGAGCTATGGAAAAAGTACAAATTCATTCTGCTGGTGGTGCTGGTGGGCGTGATATTGATGCTGCTTCCTGTGTCCTCCGGGGCGAAGGACAAGGCGGCAAACGACTCGCAGACGCCCCCGGAGACATTCGATCTGGAGGCGACGGAGCAGCGTATGGCGGCGATCTTAGGCAAGATCGATGGAGTTGGGAAGCTCCAACTGATGCTGACGCTGCAAAGCGGAACACGCCTGACCCTGGCCGAGGACACCCAAAGAGACTCCGGCCGAACGACCAGCGAAACCGTCACCCTGAATCGGGGCAGCGGCAGCCAGGAGGTGGTGGTCACCGATCGCTATTATCCCGTCTATCAGGGCGCGGTGGTGGTGTGTCAGGGCGCGGACAGCAGCGCTGTCCGTCTGGCCGTCACCGAGACGGTGCAGGCGCTGACGGGCCTGCCCTCAGATCGGATCCAAGTGGTAAAATGGACATCGTAACGGGAGGACATGGTATGAAAAAAGCATGGAAAAAGCGTGCGGTAGTGGGGGCGGTGCTCCTGTTCGTCTGCGCCGCGGTCTATATGAACTGGCGCTACGCCGGGTCCCTGGAGGATACCTCCAAGGTCCTGGGCGAGTCCACCCTAGTCAATACCGAGACCCAGACCGGCGCCAAGACTGACGCCGACCCCACCAACGCAGGCGCCGAGGACGACTACTTCGCCACCGCCCGCCTCAGCCGCAAGCAGGCCCGCGACAACGCCATCAGCATGCTCAAGGAAGCCTCCGCCGACGAAAACGCCGACCAGTCCGTCCTCAACGAGGCCTCCCAGACCCTCCAGGTCCTGGCCTCCTACACCGTGGCCGAGTCCCAAATCGAGAACCTGGTCACCGCCAAGGGCTATGCCGACTGCGTGGCCTTCATGGGCGCCGAGAGCATCAGCGTGGTGGTGGACGACGCCGACGGCCTGGACGCCAAGGATGTGGCCCGCATCGTAGACATCGTGGTCCAGGAGACCGGCTACACCCCCGATCAGATCAAGGTCATGGAATCCTGACCGCCTCCTGCAAAAAAAGGTTGTAATTTCCCCCGGAGGATGGTATACTTCTATGGAATAGAGAAGAACCATACTTTGGCAAGGAGCATAGAATCTTATGGCAGAGAATAAAGAATATATCACCCAGCAGGAGACCACAGGCTCCATCCTCATTTCCGAGGATGTGGTGGCCTCTATTGCCACGGCGGCCGCCCTGGAGACCGAGGGCGTCAGCGCCATGCTCAGCGCCGGCAGCGGCGACCTTAAACCCGCCCGCAAGATGTCGGCCAAGGGCGTCGTTATCGAGCCGGAGGACGACGGCCTGCGCATCACCCTCTATGTCATGATCCGCTATGGCTACATCATGGCCGAGGTAGCCGGCAAGGTGCAGAAGGCCGTCCTGGCCGCCCTGCAAGACATGACCGGCTTCAACATCCGCAGCGTCAATGTTATCATCGGCGGCATCTGCTTCGACTGAGTTCACAAAAGAGAGAGGAAAATCCGTATGACACGAAACACAGCGAGAGAGATCGCCGTCCACCTGGCCTATGAGCTGAGCTTTTCCGACCTTCCCGTAGAGGAATTTCTGGACCAGCAGCTCAGCGCCGATACCTTTTCCGATCTTGCGCCGGAATACGCCCTCTACGACGAGCTGCCCAACGAGAAGCAGCGGTTGTATATCCGCCGCCTTGTCAGCGGTGTCAGTGAGCACGCTGCAGAGCTTGACTCCTACATCGAGAAATACGCCCAGGGCTGGCGCTTCGAGCGCATCAGCCTGGTGGCCTCGGCCATCATGCGCGTTGCCATGTTCGAGATGCTCTACATGCCCGATATTCCCCATGGCGTAGCCATCAACGAGGCCGTGTCCATCGCCAAGAAATACGACACGCCCGAGGTTGCGAAATTTATCAACGGCATCCTGGGCAGCTTCCTTCGCGCAGAGATCAAGGAATAAGCATCCATGCAGGCAGGGCCAATGTGCTCTGCCTGTTTTTGAGCAGAGGTGATGATTTGCAGCAGCATATATACCGCGTCAGCGAGGTCAATCAGCATATCAAGGCCCTCATCGACGCCGACCCCGGCTTAAGTTCGCTTTTGGTCCGGGGCGAGATCTCAAACTATAAAGTCTATCCCTCCGGCCACCACTATTTCACCCTCAAAGACGGCGAAAGCGCCCTGCGCTGCGTCATGTTTGCGGGCCTGGCTAAATACCTCCGCTTCCGCCCCCAAAACGGCATGAAGGTGGTAGTCACCGGCAAGATCAGCGTCTATCCCCGTGACGGCGGCTATCAGCTCTATTGCTCCCGCCTGGTCTCCGACGGCCTGGGCGACCTGCATATCGCTTTCGAGCAGCTTAAAGAGCGCCTGTATGCCCTGGGCCTCTTTGACCCCGAGCATAAAAAGCCCCTTCCGGCCTATCCTATGCGCATCGGTGTCGTCACCAGCCCCGCCGGGGCCGCCGTGCATGACATGATACGCATCCTCCGCCGCCGTTTCCCCCTGGCAAAGGTCCTGCTTCTGCCGGTCCGCGTGCAGGGGGATGAGGCCCCCGAGGAGATCGCCGCCGCCATCGCCTATGCCAACCGCCACCACCTGGCCGATGTGCTCATCGTGGGCCGGGGCGGCGGCTCCGTGGAGGACCTGTGGGCCTTTAATGAGGAAGTGGTGGCTCACGCCATTTTCAATTCAAATATCCCGGTCATCTCCGCCGTGGGCCACGAGCCGGATGTTACCATCGCCGACTATGTGGCGGACTGCCGGGCCTCCACGCCCTCCCACGCCGCCGAGATCGCCGTGCCAGACCAGACGGAGCTGCGCCGCAAGCTGCGCACCCTTTCCAGCCGCCTGGCCCAAAGCCAGCAGCACACCATAGATATATGTACCCGCCAGCTCCGGCAAATGCAGACAAAGCGCGTCCTCACGGACCCCATGGCCTTCCTGCAAGACCGCGCCGTGCAGTTGGACTACACCCAGGAGCGGATCATCTCCGCTCTGGAACGCATTTTGGAAAAGCACACCCGCCGCTTCACCCACGCCGCCGCGTCCCTGGACGCCATGAGCCCCCTGCGGGTCCTGTCCCGTGGCTATTGCGTGGCCCAAAAAGAGGACGGCTCTGTCCTGCGCAGCAGCGCCCAAACGGAGATAGGGGAGACCATCGCCCTGCGCCTGGCCCAGGGCAGCCTGAAGTGTACCGTAACGAAAAGGGGAGAAGAACATGAAAAAACCGAGCTTTGAGGAAAATATGGACCGCCTGGAGGAGATCGTCTCCCTCCTGGAGCAAGGGGACGCCACCCTGGGTGAATCCCTGACGCTTTTCACCGAGGGCAGCAAGCTCCTGGCCGCCTGCCAAAAAGAGCTGGACGCCGCCCGGCAAAAGGTGGTCAAGCTCACCAAGGGCCCCAACGGCGCCCCCGTGGAAGAAAATTTTACAGTGGAGGACGAAGAATAATGGACTATCAGCAGCAATACAGCACCTATCAGCAGGCCATCGAGACCTATTTAGACGGCATTTTCACCGCCGAGGGCAAGTCCTACGGACGGCTCCAGGAGTCCATTCGCTATAGCCTCCTGGCCGGGGGCAAGCGCATCCGCCCGGTGCTGACCTTGGAGTTTGCCCGCCTGGGCGGCATCGACTGGCACCTGGCCCTGCCCTATGCCTGCGCCCTGGAGCTTGTGCATAATTATTCGCTGATACACGACGACCTGCCCTGTATGGATGACGACGATCTGCGCCGGGGCAAGCCCACCAATCACAAGGTCTACGGCGAGACCCTGGCCGTCCTGGCCGGGGACGCCATGCAGCCCGAGGCCTTCCGCCTCATTCTTGGGGCCCGTGGCCTGTCCACCGAAAACCGCATCGAGGCCGCCATGATCCTTGCCAAAGCCTGCGGCGGCGACGGCATGGTGGCCGGTCAGGTGCTGGATACCCTCTGCCATGTGGAGGACGAAGCGGGCCTCACCACTCTGAACCGCCTCAAAACCGGCGTCATGATCTCCGCCGCCGCAGAGCTGGGCTGCGTCGCCTCCAATATGCCCGCCTACTGGCGCCGGCAGGCCGTGCAGTTCGCCGACAAACTGGGCCTCGCCTTCCAAATCCGGGACGATATGCTGGATGTCATGGGCGATGAAGCCGTGTTCGGCAAGCCCATCGGCTCCGATAAGGACGAGGGTAAGATCACCTATGTGAACCTCAAAGGCCTGGACGGCTGCGCCCAGGAAGTAGAAAAATGCACTGCCGCCGCCAAAGAAGCCATCCGCGACATCCCCGACCACGACTTCCTCTGGCAGCTCGCCGACCGCATGGTAGGCCGCAATAAATAAAAAGACCTATTGAACGGACCCCCTGCCACCCCCGCAGGGAGTCCGTTTTTCTACCCCGCCCGCCCCCACACCTCTTGCCACACTTCGTAGGGGCGACCCTTGCGGTCGCCCACGGGCGGGGAAATCGCCGAAGCGCTGCCAGTGGCAGAAGAAGCGAGGCGATTTCGAGGTAGTGCCCCGATTCCCGGCCACGACAGTGGCCGGGAATCGGGTGGCGCGATGGTGGGCAAGAGAGCCCCGCCCCTACGCACCGCCAGAAAACCTACCGCACCCCCAAAACGCCCCTATCTTTCCCCTTTCAACTTTCCTCTACCCTCGCCCCTCCGTTTCGTTTCCGTACATTTTGCATATTCCTATTGAAAACATGAATAAAGTGTGCTAAAATATTAAATCACTGAATGACGGTGCAGTATCCTAGTCAGATCTGCCGCCTTGTAAGAGGGGCCTAAAAATCCCTTTAAGGGCACAACTGTGAAGCCTCTGGTGCTTGCTTCTTACGCCCAGTTTGGGGTGGGTGCTGGAGGGAGGTGTGGCCAAATACCGCACCTGCGGATTCAGGGCGCCTTCCAATGGCATGGAAGATCCGACCCTGCTTTCGTGGAGACCTGCTCTTGTGCACAGGCGTACTCCCCTGGTGGTAAGCGACCTGCGTACGAAGCAGATTGAGAACCTGCAATGCGGTGCTACCCAGCCTTCGGGCTGCGAACGCTGTGTGCAGAGTAGCCTGCCTTGCGTGGAGTGGGTGAATGAGGGAGTCAAGCGGAAGCGTCCCCGGCCAGGGACACTGTCCGATATTCCTCTGAAACCCCCTCTGCAAAAGAGGCTAAGAGACGGTTTGACTGCTGTGGAAATCACCTAGGCTGTCCCACAAAGGGCATCAATGGGGTTGCAGTGCGGACTAAGTGGCAGTCGGGTACTGCGGAGGGTAACACCGCAGCGCGGGGTTTAATGGGAAACCGCCTGATCGGCAACGAGAGGTAACCCGTGGGGAAATCCAACCCGTACCTAAGCCGTAAGATTTACCATTGATGCTGCCGTCGTTCAGTTTTTATCTTTTATAAGTGAGGGATAGTTTTGGCTGACCCAAATAAAAACAAAAAATCCAAAGACCACTGGCCGCTCCGGGTGTTTCTCATCGCAGTGGCCCTCTCCGCCGTCATGAGCTTCTGCTCCTCCGCGGTGCTGGAGGACAGCGGCATTTGGATACCCATTCTGGTTCTTGTCATTTTCATTCTTCTTGGTATTGTATTTGATATGATCGGCGTGGCCGTCACGGCGGCGGACCCCAAGCCCTTCCACTCCATGGCAGCCCATGGGGAAAAGGGTGGCCGCGAGGCCATCCGCCTGCTGAATATGTCCAACCGCGTCTCATCCCTCTGCAACGATGTGGTGGGCGATATATGCGGCATCGTCAGCGGCTCAACGGCGGCGGTGATCGTGGCGGAGCTGCAGCAGAATTTTAACCTCCACAGCATCCTGGTCTCCATCGGCATCACGGCGCTGATCTCCGGCCTCACCATCGGCGGCAAGGCCGCCTGCAAACCCATCGCCATCAACGACAGTACCAAGGTCGTGTATCGTGTGGCACGCATCATGAACGCGCTGCACCTGTTCCGTTAACGGGGGAATTTACCTTGATTTTAGAAAAGATCCGTGATCCGGAAGATATAAAACTGTTGAATAGTGCCCAAGTAGGCCAGCTTTGCCGGGAACTGCGGGCTTTTTTGGTGGAAAATGTGTCGAAAACCGGCGGCCACCTGGCCTCAAACCTGGGTGTTGTGGAGCTGACGGTAGCCATCCACCAGGTGTTCGACACCTCCAAAGACCGCCTGGTCTTTGATGTGGGCCACCAGTGCTATTCCCATAAGATCTTGACCGGGCGACAGTCGCTGTTTCACACCCTGCGGCAGTTGGGCGGTCTTTCCGGTTTTCCCAAGCCCTACGAGAGCGAGCATGATGCCTTTATAGCGGGCCACGCCTCCAACTCCGTGTCCGTGGCCTTGGGTATGGCCCGCGCCCGGACCCTGCTCCACGAGGATTACAGCGTCATCGCCCTCATCGGCGATGGCGCCATGACCGGCGGCCTCAGCTTCGAGGGCCTCAACGACGCCGGCGCTTCCGGGGAGCCCATGATCGTTATTTTGAACGACAACGGCATGTCCATCGATGCCAATGTAGGCGGCCTCAGCCGCCACCTGTCCCGTCTCCGCTCCGAGGAGGGGTATAACAATTTTAAGCGCTGGTACAAAGATAAACTCCGGGGCGATTCCCCCGCCAAGAAGCACTTGTATAACGCCAGCTCCCATGTAAAACACTGGCTCAAGAGTAATTTGCTTCCCGAGAGCACTATGTTCGAGAAGATGGGATTTTCCTACATGGGCCCGGTGAACGGCCACGATGTGCAGAAGCTGACCCAGATGCTCACCTGGGCCAAGGAGAAAAACGAGCCCGTGCTGCTCCATGTGCTCACCGAGAAGGGCCGGGGCTATTTCTACGCCCAGCAGGACCCGGAGCGCTTTCACGGCACGCCGCCTTTTGACCCGGAAACGGGCAAGGCGATAGGGGAGAGCAAGCCCTCGTTTTCCTCGGTTTTCGGCCAGGCGCTGGTGGAGCTGGCCCGGGAGGATGACCGCATCTGCGCCATCACGGCGGCCATGACCTCCGGCACGGGGCTGTCCCAGTTTGCGGAAGAATTCCCCGATCGGTTTTTCGATGTGGGTATCGCCGAGGGCCACGCGGTGGCAATGGCCGGCGGCATGGCAAAGCAAGGTCTTATCCCGTTTTTTGCCGTGTACTCCAGCTTTTTGCAGCGGGGCTATGATATGCTGATTCACGATATTTCACTTGATAACCTGCATGCGGTGTTCTGCGCGGACCGGGCCGGATTGGTGGGCGCGGACGGCCAGACCCACCACGGCTGCTTCGACCCCGGCTTTCTCTCCCAGGTGCCGGGGATGACGGTTTTGTGCCCCTCCAGCTTTAGCGAGCTAAAGGAAATGCTGCGTTTCGGTGCATTTTCGGTGAAGGGACCGGTGACGATCCGATACCCTCGCGGTGCAGAATCGGTGTACAAAAAGTGCAGTCCCATGGTGCCATTTGCACCGCTTCGGGAGGGTTCGGATTTTACCATTTTGACCTACGGCATTTTGGTGAACCAGGCCCTGGGGGCGGCGGAGATTTTGAAAAAAAATGGTATCTCCGTCCAGGTGCTGAAGCTCAACCGCATCGCGCCCTTGTGCGTGGAAGAAATTTCCAATATGCTGGCGGGGACCACGCGGCTTTTGGTCCTGGAGGACTGCCTGGACGCCGGGTGCGTAGGCCAGCGTGTGGCGGCTCTAGCCCTGGAGGGCGGAGTGAAGCTGGACAAGCTGATTTTGAAGAACTGCGGCTCGGTGCTGCCCACAGAGGGCAGCGTGGAGCAGCTTTACCACGCACTAAAGCTGGACGGGCCCGGCGTAGCCGCGGCCATTGAGGAGGCGCTGCATGAGCAATAAGACACGGCTGGATGTTTTGTTGACGGAAAGGGGGCTGCTGGATTCCCGACAGAAAGCCCAGGCCACCATCATGAGCGGCATTGTGTTTGTAAACGGCCGGCGGGTGGACAAGGTCGGCACGGCGGTGCCCAATGACGCAGAAATTGAAATTCGCGGTGTTACTTTACAATATGTGAGCCGGGGCGGTCTGAAGCTGGAAAAGGCCATGCAGACCTTCCCTCTGAACCTGGAGGGCAAGACCTGCGCCGACATTGGGGCCTCCACCGGCGGCTTCACCGACTGCATGCTGCAAAACGGCGCGAAAAAGGTCTATGCCGTGGATGTGGGCTATGGGCAGCTTGACTGGAAGCTGCGCAACGATGCGCGGGTGGTGTGCATGGAGCGAACCAACGCCCGCTATCTGACCCACGAGGAAATTCCCGATGAGCTGGATTTTGCGTCCATCGATGTGTCCTTCATCTCCCTGAAGCTGATTTTCCCCGCCCTGTATGGCCTGTTGCGGGACGGAGGCGAAATGGCCTGCCTTATCAAGCCCCAGTTTGAGGCTGGGCGGGAAAAAGTGGGGAAAAAGGGTGTCGTCCGGGACCCTGCCGTGCATTTGGAGGTGCTGGAGCACTTCTTGCTCCATGCAAAGGAAAACCATTTTACAGTGCTTGGAATTACTTATTCTCCCGTACGCGGACCCGAGGGAAATATTGAATATTTGGGCTTTTTGCGCAAGGGTGAGGATCCGGACGCGGCGGTGGACCTAAAGGCCATCGTGGAGGCGTCCCACACCGCTCTGAAGGAGTAAACGAACATGAGTAAGCCGAAAAAAATCATCCTCTGCCCCAATCCGTACAGGGACAAGAACATGACGGTGGCCGCCCGGTCCAAGGAGATTTTGGACCAGGAGGGCTTTGACACCGTGGTGTGCCTGCCCTTTCAAAAGGAGGGGTACGGCGCGGAGCTGGGCGTGCCCATCCGGCAGTTGGATCGGGAGATCGGAAACGCCGACCTGCTCATAGCCTTTGGCGGCGACGGCACGATCTTGCACCTGGCTAAGACTGTGGCTATGAACCGGGTGCCGGTGCTTGGCATCAACCTGGGGAGTCTAGGTTTTATGTCGGAGCTGGAGCCGGACGAACTGGAGCGGCTGCGGGACCTAAAAAACTGGAACCTCTCTATCGAGGACCGCATGATGCTGGATGTGTCCGTGGTGCGGGACGGGCGGACGGTGTATAACACCATTGCCCTGAACGACGCGGTCATCTCCAAGGGCTCTATCGCCCGGGTGGTGCGGCTGGAAATTTACACGGAAGAGGGCTTTTTGACCCGGGTAGGCGGCGATGGCGTGGTCATCTCCACGCCTACGGGCTCAACGGGCTATTCCATGGCCACCGGGGGACCCATCGTGGAGCCCACGGCCCGGAACATTCTCATTAGCCCTATTTGCCCCCACTCCACCCGCTCCAGCAGCTATGTGCTGGACCCGTCCCATGTGATCCATGTGAAGGCCCCGGATGCCAACCGAAAGTTCGTATACCTTTCCTCGGACGGCGGCAAGGCCTTTTCCCTGAAAAATAACGACACCGTGCAGGCGAAGCTCTCCGGCCACTCCATGAAGCTGGTGCGCCTGTCAAAAAAGAGTTTCTGCGAGATCCTGGACAAAAAGATGGCTATGGAGGCTGCTAAATATGAAAAATGACCGTCAAAAAACCATCCTTTCCATTATCACCGAGGAGCCGGTGGAGACCCAAGAGCAGCTTTTAACGCTGCTGCTGGAGCGGGGCATCTTGGCGACGCAAGCCACCATTTCCCGGGATATTAAACAGCTCCACCTGGTAAAAGCCCCGGCAGGGCAGGGGAAATACCGCTATGCGGTGTCCGAGCACGGAAACAAAATTAATATCGCCAACAAGCAGCAGACCATTTTCCGCGAGAGCATCCTGCGGGTGGACTACGCGCAGAATCTAGTGGTCCTGCACACCATGGTAGGCCTGGCCAACGGCGCGGCGGCGGCCTTGGATGGCATGGAAATCGACCAGCTCATCGGCACCTTGGCCGGTGACGACACGGTGCTGCTGATCATGCGCGATAACGACAGCGCCGGAGAGTTGGCCAGCAGCATCAAGGCGATGCTGGCCTGAGACGAAGGGAGCACAATATGCTTGATCTGCTGCATATTGAGAATATTGCCATCATTGAGCAGGCGGACATTGCCTTTCGCCCCGGCTTCAACGCCCTGACGGGCGAGACGGGCGCGGGCAAGTCCATCGTCATTGATGCCCTCAGCGCCGTTTTGGGCCAGCGGGCCTCCCGGGAGCTGATTCGCACCGGGGCCGACCACGCCTTTGTGAGCGCCGTGTTTTCCCACATCCCCCAGGGGCTGGGGGAGGATTTGGGCGTAGAGGACGCGGAGGAGTGGCTTTTGCAGCGAGAAATTTACACGGACGGAAAGAATGTGTGCCGCTGCAACGGGCGTCCCATGACCGTGACCCAGCTGCGCACTCTCGGCAGCCGCCTCCTGAACATCCACGGCCAGCATGACGGCCAGCAGCTTTTGGACGAGACGCAGCACATTTTATACCTGGATCAGTACGGAAGGTATGAGTCTTTACAGGCGGCTTATTCCAAGAAGTTTTCCGTGCTCCAGGACATCCGAAAGAAAATTTCCGACCTGGAGATGAACGAGGCAGAGAAGGAGCGGCGGATGGACTCGCTGCGCTTTCAGATTGCCGAACTGGAGCGGGCAAAATTGCAGCCGGGGGAGGATGAGGAGCTGAACGAGCGGCGGACTCTCCTGCGCAACAGCGAGAAATTTATCTCCGCCTTGCAGGGAGCTGACTACTGCTTGAACGGCGGAGACAGCGACCTGGGCGCGCTGTCGCTTCTGCGGCAGGCCCAGGAGCATTTGGCCTCGGTGCGGAACCTCAGCGAGAGTTTTTCGGAGCTTCACGACCGTTTGGAGGGCATTTACAGCGACCTATATGACATCGCCTACACCGTGCAGGACAAAAAGGACGAGTTTGACTTCGCCCCCGGGGAGCTGGACGCGGTAGAGGGCCGATGCGACCTGCTGTACCGGCTGAAAAAGAAGTACGGCGCCACGGTGGAGGAGATGTTAGCGTACCTGGAAAAGTGCCGCCAGGAGCTGGACGAGATGGCCTACGCCGACGACACCCTGGCGCACCTGAAAAAGCAGGAGGAGAAGGCCCAAAAGGAGGTCATGACGGCGGCGGAGACGCTTTCCCGCCAGCGCAGGACCGTGGCCAAGGAGCTGGAGCAGCGGATACTCGCGGAGCTGCGGGAACTGAACATGGGCGCTATCCAATTTGCGGTGGCCTTTGAGGAGAAAAAGCCGGACGCCAGCGGCATAGACGAGGTGCGTTTTTTGATGTCGGCCAATGTGGGCGAGGACTTGCGGCCCATACAGAAGATCGCCTCCGGCGGCGAGCTGGCCCGAATCATGCTGGCTATGAAGAATGTTTTCTCCCAGCAGGAGCGCATCGGGACCATGGTCTTTGACGAGGTGGACACTGGCGTTTCCGGTCGGGCCGCCCAGAAGGTAGCAGAGAAAATGGCCCGCATCTCCCGGGAAAAGCAGGTGCTGTGCGTGACCCATCTGCCCCAGATCGCTGCCATGGCAGACACCCATTTCTCCGTGGAAAAGGGCGTGAGCGGCGGGCGCACCTATACGAAGGTGCAGGAGCTTTCCCGGCAGCAGCGCCGGGAGGAACTGGCTCGGCTCACCGGCGGCGAGCAGCTCTCCCAAACCATGCTGGACGGGGCCGAGGAGCTGCTGGCAGCGGCGGAGAAGTTCAAAAAAACAGTGTGAGAAACGGTTGACAAAGAGAAAAAGTTTCTTTATAATACTGAATAAGTTCATATACCACAGTGCTGAAGGGAAGAAGTAGCGCTTTTTGACCCCTGCCAAGAGAGACTCCGGGCGGTGCGAGGAGGAGAGGGGAGAGGCGGCGAATACATCCCGGAGCTGCCTTCCAAACGGACGGAGGTCCCAGTAGGAATGTGTCGGGTGCGCCCGTTACAGCGTTTGGGTGCCCGGCACCCAGTGAGGCCGCTGACCGCGAGGCTGCGGCGAATATGAGGTGGTACCGCGATTTTACATCGCCCTCTGTCGAAGCAGACAGGGGGCGTTTTTTCTCCTGTCGGAACAAAAATTCACAGAAGAAAGGAAGTAACAAAAATGGGAATTTATGAGGAACTGGTAGGCCGTGGGCTCATTGCCCAGGTGACCAACGAGGACGAGATCCGGGAGATGGTCAACAACGGTAAGGTGACCTTCTACATCGGCTTTGACTGCACCGCGGATTCGCTGCATGTGGGGCATTTTATGGCCCTGTGCCTGATGAAGCGCCTGCAAATGGCCGGCAACAAGCCCATCGCCCTCATCGGCGACGGCACGACCATGATCGGCGACCCCTCCGGGCGAACCGATATGCGCAAGATGCTCACCAGGGAGGACATCGTGCACAACGCCGAGTGCTTCAAGCGGCAGATGGAGAAGTTCATCGATTTCTCCGACGACAAGGCGCTGATGCTGTATAACTCCGAGTGGCTGATGCCCCTGAACTACATTGAGCTGCTGCGGGAGGTGGGCGCCTGCTTCTCCGTGAACAATATGCTGCGGGCCGAGTGCTACAAGCAGCGCATGGAGAAAGGCCTGAGCTTCCTGGAGTTCAACTACATGATCATGCAGAGCTACGACTTCTACTATATGTTCCAGCACTATGGCTGTAACATGCAGTTCGGCGGCAACGATCAGTGGTCCAACATGTTGGGCGGCACCGAGCTGATTCGCCGCAAGCTGGGCAAGGACGCCCACGCCATGACCATCAATCTGCTGCTGAACTCTGAGGGAAAGAAGATGGGCAAGACCGCCTCCGGCGCCGTGTGGCTGGATCCCAACAAGACCAGCCCCTTCGAGTTCTACCAGTACTGGCGGAATGTGGACGATGCTGATGTCATCAAGTGCCTGCGGATGCTGACCTTCCTGTCCCTGGAGGAGATCGACGACATGGCCGACTGGAAGGACGCCAAGCTCAACGAGGCCAAGGACATTTTGGCCTACGAGCTGACCAAGCTGGTGCACAGCCAGGAGGAGGCCGACAAGGCGCGGGAGGCGTCCCGGGCGCTGTTCTCCGGCAAGGGAGACACCACCCACATGCCGGCCACCCAGATCGCGGCGGAGAAGCTGACGGATGGAAAGATCGGCATTATGGCGCTGCTGGTGGAGTGCGGCCTGTGCGCGTCCAACAGCGAAGCCCGGCGGCTGGTGCAGCAGGGCGGCGTCAGCGTAGACGACGCGAAGGTGGATTCTATCGACGCAGCCTTTGACGCGGAGGCCCTCAGCGGCGACGGCGTAATCATTAAGAAGGGCAAAAAGATATTCCACAGAGCCTATATGGCATAAAAATTTCAAGAAAGGGCTTCTCGCTGCGGCGGGGAGCCTTTTTTTCTTGAAAAACGGCGGCGGGTATTGTATAATAGCTTGGAAAATTCACAATACGATGAACTGGAATGAAGCGATATGAAAACAAGCGATTTTAATTTTGAACTGCCCCAGGAGCTGATCGCCCAAACGCCTATTGAAAAGCGGGATGCGTCCCGGCTGCTGGTACTGGATAAAAACAGCGGAGCCTGGGAGCATCGGCATTTTTATGATCTGCCGGAGTACCTGCGGCCAGGCGACTGCCTGATCTTGAACGACTCCCGGGTGCTGCCGGCGCGGCTTTTGGGTCGGCGGCTGCCGGGTGGCGGTGCCTGCGAGGTGCTGCTGCTCATTGACCGGGGCGACAAGACCTGGGAGTGCCTGGTGCGGCCCGGAAAACATCTGCGCACGGGGACGAAACTCAGCTTCGGCGACGGAGAGCTGACGGCGGAAGTGACCGAGGTGCTGGAGGGTGGAAACCGGCTGGTGAAGTTTAACTACGAGGGCATCTTTTTAGAGGTGCTGGACCGGCTGGGAAAAATGCCCCTGCCGCCCTATATCAAAGAGGAATTGCAGGACCGGGAGCGCTATCAGACGGTATATTCCAAGGTAGTCGGCTCGGCAGCTGCACCCACGGCGGGTCTGCACTTCACGGAGGAGCTGCTGCAAAAGGTGCAGGAGATGGGCGCGAAGGTGGGCTATGTGACGCTCCATGTGGGTTTGGGCACCTTCCGGCCTGTAAAGGAAGATGACATTACAGACCACCTGATGCACAGCGAATACTGCGTGATCCCCCAGGAGACGGCGGACCTGATCAACGAGACGAAGAAAAACGGTGGCCGGGTCATCTGCGTGGGGACCACCTCTTGCCGGACGGTAGAGTCCTGGGCAGGGGAGGACGGAACCATGCGCGCCTCGGCGGGCTGGACCAATATTTTCATCTACCCGGGCTATAAGTTCAAGGTCCTGGACGCGCTGATCACCAACTTCCACTTGCCCGAGTCCACGCTCATCATGCTTGTGTCAGCCCTGGCAGGCCGCGAGCATGTGCTCCGCGCCTACGAAGAAGCCGTGCGGGAGAGATATCGTTTCTTCTCCTTTGGCGATGCGATGTTCATACACTAAAATCAAGATTTGAGGAGTTTATCCATGTTTAAGGTCATCAAAAAAGAGGGAAGCGCCCGGCGGGGCGAGTTTCGGTGCGCCCATGGCGGTGTGGTGCAGACGCCGGTGTTTATGAATGTGGGCACCCAGGCGGCGATCAAGGGTGGGCTCAGCGCCTTTGATTTGAAGACTATCGGCTGCCAAATTGAGCTCTCCAACACCTATCATCTGCACCTGCGGCCCGGCGACGATGTGGTGAAGCAGATGGGCGGTCTGCACCGTTTTATGCGGTGGGACGGGCCGATCTTGACGGACTCCGGCGGGTTTCAGGTGTTTTCCTTGGCCAGCCTGCGCAAAATCAAGGAGGAGGGCGTGACCTTTGCCTCCCATCTGGACGGGCATCGCATTTTCATGGGCCCGGAGGAAAGCATGCAGATCCAGTCCAACCTGGGCTCGGACATCGCCATGGCCTTTGATGAGTGCGTGGAAAACCCGGCGCAGTATGAATATGCCAAGGCCAGTTGTAAGCGGACGCTGCGGTGGCTGGAGCGGTGCAAGAAAGAACACGACCGCCTGAATAGTCTGCCGGACACCGTGAACCCGGGGCAGATGCTTTTCGGCATCAACCAGGGGGCGACATTCCAAGACCTGCGCATTTGGCACATGCAGGAGATCGCCAAGCTGAACTGCGACGGCTATGCCATCGGCGGCCTGGCGGTGGGGGAGCCCACAGAGACCATGTACGAGATCATCGAGGCCGTGGAGCCGTACATGCCTGCGGACAAGCCCCGGTATCTCATGGGCGTGGGTACGCCCAGCAACATCATTGAGGGCGTGGCCCGGGGCGTGGATTTCTTTGACTGCGTGATGCCGGCGCGGAATGCCCGGCATGGGAAGCTCTTTACCTGGCAGGGTACGCTGAACATCAAGAACGCCAAGTACAAGCTGGACGACGGCCCCATTGACCCGGAGTGTGACTGCCCGGTTTGCCGGAATTTCAGCCGCGCCTATGTTCGCCATTTGTTCGCGGCGGAGGAGATTCTCGCCATGCGCCTGGCGGTAATGCATAACCTGTATTTTTATAACAAATTGGCCCAAAAGATACGGGATGCGCTGGACGAGGAACGGTTCGCGGCGTTCCGGGCGGAGTACAGCGAAAAGCTTTCACAAAAGATATGAAAAGAATCCATGAATGGTCCGAAAAAGTCTTGCAATATTCCGAATGATTCTGTATAATACAGTCATATTGTAAAAAAGGAGATTATGCCCCATGTTTGAAATTGCGTATGCTTCCAGCTCCAGCTCTGCCTCCAGCGGTGGCGGAATGACTTCCATTCTGATGATCGTTGTCATGCTGGCTATTTTCTATTTCCTGCTGATCCGTCCCGAGAACAAGCGGAAAAAGCAGGCTGAGGAAATGCGCAGCTCCCTGAAGAAGGGCGACTGGATCACCACCATCGGCGGCGTGTATGGCCGCGTAGTCACCATCACCGACCGCACCGTCGTCATCGAGACCAGCGAAGACCGTGTGCGCGTGGAGTTCCTGAAGTCCGCCATCGGCTCCGTGGGTACTTTGGACGAGCAGGCTGCTGCCGCTGCCGCTCCCCGCCGTGGCAAGAAGGCCGCCGAGAAGGTGGAGGAAGCTCCCACTGCCGAAGTGGAAGCACCCGCCGAGGAGGAGACCGCTGCTGAGGAAGCCGCTCCCGCCGAAGAAGACAAGGACTAATCCATTCATAAATAAAAGTCTCTCCCAATATGCTGAAACAGCATGAGTTGGGGGAGGCTTTTTTATGCGTATCGGGACATGGATCAACAAGAAGGTGGGGATAGGTCTGCTGCTGAGTGTGCTGCTCTGCACAGCCGGTGCAGCCCTGGGAGCGCTGCTGGAGGGGAAGGAGCTCCTGCCGGAGAGCCGGGAGGGCGTATGGGTGTGCGCGGTGTGGGCCGTGGCCGCCTTCGGCGGGTGCCGCTTTGCACTGCGGGAGGTGGAGAGGCGCCTGCTCCACGCCGCTGTGCAAGGAGGTTTGCTGTATCTTGCAGTATGGTGCGGAGCCCTGGCCGCCGGGACGGATATGCAGTTCGGGGCAAATGGGTGGCAGATTACAGTCTGTATATGGGGTGCCACGGCCCTGGCAGCAATCCTGCCGGTGGGACAAAAGCGGAAAAAGAGAACCCGCACAGCAGGGAAGCGGAGGAGAGGAAAAGCCCGTCAATAGGCAAATCCACCAAAAATGCAGATTACGCGGATAAATTTGAATTTAGACTGGGGATTCGACGATTTTTGTTCTCGGCTCAAGATGTTGTGTCCAACAGGGACGGGTGCGTCCACATTTGGACGAAGGCGGACTCTTGTTTCGCCTGGAGATGGTCGAGTTTCGGCGGTTGACATAATACAGTTTACATAATTTTTTGGCATAAACAGAGAAAAACAAAAATCTGCCGCAAAGTCCTTGCCCTTTTCAGCTTTTTGGCTTATAGTATAGATGTTTTCTTCTAAAAGTATTGCTTGTCTCATAGATATAGACAGAGGTGAGCACTGCATGAGAAGGGACCGTTTCACAAAACGCTCCGGGATGAAAAGAGTGCGGCTTGATCTCGAGCTGCTGCTTTTGACCGCCGCCTATGGGCTGGGGCTGGCCACCGGGTATTTCGCCGGGCGCTCCTTCGGGGCGGACGCGGAGATACGTACCTACCTATCTGAATATGCCCAGGCTCTCGGGTCCGGCAGCGCCGTGACGGCGGCGTCCTTTTTGGGCGTGGCTTTGGCGTACTATCGGATGCCGTGTGCTGTTTTTTTGTGCGGCTTTTTACGCCATGCAAATTATTTTTTCTGCGGGATATTCCTGCTGGAGGGCTTTTTATTGTCGTACGCTGTGTCGTGCTTTTCCATTGCATTGGGGCAGCAGGGCGTGCTGATTTCTCTGTGTACGCTGGGGGTTCGGGTGCTATTTGTCCTTCCTGTGTCGCTGTTTTTGGCGCTGCACAGGCGGCGGATTCCTGTGGGAAAAGCCGTCGGGCGTTGGTCCGCAGCAGAAAAGGGCGGCGCTTCGCGGTTTCTCCTTTTGGCCCCGGCCCTCCTGGCTTTGGGCGTACTGTGCGAGCTGACCTTTGTGCCGAAGCTGACGGCGCTGGCACTGAAATACATTGTATAATTTTTGAAAAGGAGGTGAGGGTGTGACGGATTATCTATCGCTCTATTGCAGCTATTTAACAACAGAAAAGCATGTGTCCGCGAACACCATCAGCTCCTATATGCGGGACCTGACGCAGTACCAACAGTGGCTGCAGCAGAAAAAATCCGACCTAAAGCGGGCGAAAAACGCCATGCTCCAGGAGTATCTGGCGAGGCTGGAGCAGTTGGGGAAGTCCCAGGCGACCATGAGCCGGTTCATGGCATCGTCCAAGTCGTTTTACGCCTATATGTTTGCCAAGGGTTACATAAAAACAAACCCCACCGCCGCGCTGAAAGCAAAAAAAGTGCAGCGGAAGTACCCTGAGATCCTCACCAACAAAGAGGTGGAGCTGTTTTTGGAGCAGCCCAAGTGCGTGGACGAAAAGGGCTTTCGTGACCACGCCATGCTGGAACTGTTGTACGCAACGGGCATTCGAGTCTCGGAGCTTATCAGCCTGGATGTGGACGACCTGAATCTGCCCGCCGGGCTGGTGGTCTGCCGCAGCAAGGGCAAAGAGCGGAGCATCCCGCTATACCCCGGCGCGGTGAAGGCGCTGCAGGACTATGTGACGCACATCCGGGAGCGGATCGTGACCAGCGACGAGGAAAAGGCGCTGTTCGTGAACATGAACGGCGAGCGCATGACCCGCCAGGGCTTTTGGAAGATCATCAAGTATTACCAGGAGAAGGCGGAGATCAAGAAGGACATCACGCCCCACATGCTGCGCCACTCCTTTGCCGCACATTTGCTGGAAAACGGGGCGGACCTGCACTCCATCCAAGAAATGCTGGGCCACGCGGACATCTCCTCCACGCAAATTTACACCCACATTGTGAAGAAGCAATTGAAGGATGTGTACCAAAAGGCCCATCCCCGTGCATAAAAATACGTATTTATATACATTTATATACTTATATACAAAAATCCCGACGGGAGCACTCCGCCGGGATTTGTTATTTATATTTACGGGTTACAGCGCAGCTTTAATAGAGGCCGCAATCTGGTCGCCGGTGAGGCCGTATTCCCGCAGAACATCCTGGGCCTTGCCGGACTGGCCGAATTGGTCGTTCACACCGATCTTCTTAAACTTGCAGTTGACCTTGCCCATAAGCACCTCGGCCACAGCGTCGCCCAGACCGCCGATGACGCTGTGCTCCTCCACAGTGACCACCTTGCCGCACTTCTGCGCGTACTCGGTGACGCAGGCGGCGTCAATGGGCTTGATTGTGTGGACATTGATAACAGCGGCGTCGATGCCGTCGGCGGCCAGGAGCTTAGCGGCCTCCAGGGCCTCGGCCACCATCAGGCCGCAGGCGAACACAGCCACATCCTTACCCTCCCGAAGCACATTGGCCTTGCCGATCTCAAAGGGATAATCCTCCTCGAACACGGGGGTAGCCAGGCGGGCGGTGCGCATATAGGCGGGGCCCTGGAACTCGGCCAGGGCAAAGGTGGCCTTGCGGGCCTCCTTGGCGTCGGCAGGAACGATGACCGTCATGCCGGGGATCAGGCGCATAAGTCCGATGTCCTCCAGGCACTGGTGGCTTCCGCCGTCCTCGCCCACGGACACACCGGCGTGGGAGCAGCAGATCTTCACATTGAACTTGGGATAGGCGATGGAGTTGCGGATCTGCTCGTAGGCGCGGCCAGCGCCGAACATGGCAAAGGTGGAGCAGAAGGGGATAAGGCCCATGGTGGAAAGGCCTGCTCCAATGTCCATCATGTTGCACTCAGCAATGCCGCAGTCGAAGAAGCGTTCGGGATAGGCGGCTTTGAAATGCTTGGTCATGGTGGCGCCGGCCAGGTCGGCGTCCAGCACCACGACTTTATCATTGGCGGCACCCAGCTCTACCAGAGCTTTGCCGTAAGCCTCGCGGGTCGCAATTTTTTCACTCATGGTCTCAGTCCTCCAATTCCTGCAAAGCCTGTTGACGCTGCTCGGCGTTGGGTGCCTTGCCGTGCCAGCCCACTTGATTCTCCATAAAGGAAACGCCCTTGCCCTTGACCGTGTGGGCCAGGATGCACTTGGGCACGCCGGGGGTGTGGGGCGCAGCCAGAGCCTTCTCAATGGCCTCCAGGTCGTGGCCGTCGATCTCGTACAGGTCGAAGCCGAAGGCCTTTACCTTGGCGGGCAGGTCGCCCAGGGACATGACCTCGTCGTTGCTGCCGTCAATTTGCAGGCCGTTGTTATCGATGATGACGGTGAGGTTATCCAGGTGATAGTGGGCGGCGGACATGAATGCCTCCCAGATCTGGCCCTCCTGGCACTCGCCATCGCCCAGGAGCGTGAACACCTGGGTGTCCTTGCCCAGCTTCTTGGCGCCCAGGGCCATGCCCACGGCGATGGAGCAGCCCTGGCCCAGGGAGCCGGTGGAGGCGTCCACGCCGGGGACCTTCTTGCAGTCCGGGTGGCCCTGGAGAATGCTGTGGAGCTGGCGGAAGTTAGCGTACTCGGCGCGATCAATGAAGCCGAGGCTGGCAAGCACCGCATAGTAGCAGGGGGCGCTGTGGCCCTTGCTCAGGACGAAACGGTCCCGATCCTCCCACTTGGGATTTTTGGGGTCCAGGCGCATGTGATTATGAAAAACGCTGGTCATAAGCTCCACGGCGGACAGGGAACCGCCGGGATGGCCGCTGCCGGCATTGGCCGTCATATTGATGATGTCACGGCGCACCTGGCGGCAGACTTTGGAAAGTTCGGCTGTATTCATGAGAAACCTCCTACAATAATAATTACGGTTTAAGGCGCGGCAGCCAGCCGTGTCTTTTTCCATCTCAAAGCCGAAGCTGTTAGAATGGGAGAGTAAATGGCCTGAC
>CAVJNL010000010.1:0-37569 GCA_963650985.1 Clostridium sp. CAG:413 | reverse complement strand
GTCAGGCCATTTACTCTCCCATTCTAACAGCTTCGGCTTTGAGATGGAAAAAGACGCGGCTGGCTGCCGCGCCTTAAACCGTAATTATTATTGTAGGAGGTACTCATCATGAAGAAAGTCGTGGAATTTTTGAAGGCCAACCCTGTGCAGTATCTGGCTACCGTGGGCCGCGACGGCAAGGCCAAGTGCCGCCCCTTTATGTTCGCGGGGGAGCTGGACGGCAAGGCGGTGTTTGAAAACAACATGGCCGCCAAGGAGATGTGCATGGGCAACCCCATCGTGAAGGGGCAGTACGGCGAGGCCACCGACCCCATTTTTGCGGTGTTTTACTTGGAGGACGCCCACGGGGTCATCGCGGATTTCTCCGGCAATCCGCCCTACGAATTTTGATCGACACGGCGGCAAACACATGGTAAAATGAGGCGGCGGTGAGGGAGATGGTGGCACGGCAGGAGAATGGAAAAATTCCCACGGAGCTTTTGCCGGCCTGCCTGCACTGTGAGAGGCCCATGACCATGAATCTGCGGGCCGACGACAAGTTCGTGGAGGACGAGGGCTGGCACCGGGCGGCGGAGCGCTATGCGAATTTTCTGCGCACCCGCGCCGGGCAGCGCATGCTCTTTTGAGAGCTGGACGTGGGCTGCAGCACCCCGGGGATCATCAAGTATCCGTTTGGGCAGATGACGGCCGGGAACCCCCGCGCCACCTATGCCTGCGTCAATCAGGGACAGGCGGTGTGCCCGCAGGAGCTGCGGAGGCAGGCCATTTGCGTGGATGGGGACATTCGGGCCGCGCTTTGCGCACTGGCGGGGGCGTGAACGGCGGGGCACGGAGAGGCATGATCCGGGGGGCAGAAAAACATTTTTGATTTTCTTGCAAAAAAGGCTTGCATTTTGCTTTTGGGCGTGGTATTATATTCAAGTCGCCAGGAATGTGACATGCGCCGTTAGCTCAGCTGGATAGAGCGTCTGGCTACGGACCAGAAGGCCGGGGGTTCGAATCCCTCACGGCGTGCCACCCCGAAATTGTTGTTTGCCGCAATGATTTCGGGGTTTTTATATTCTTTTTACACGAAAAAGTTGCATATTTTACAAAGCCGTTGTTTGGAGTTGTCAAAATCAATGCTGTCCCATTTCAAGCCCAGAACCTCGCTGCGGTGCAGCCCATAGATCAGTGTGATCTAAATAAGTGATAGCAGGGGGTCATCGGTCGAACGCATATAATCCAGAAGGGTGTTGATCTGCCCAATGCTGTAGAATTGAGGTTCCCTCGGGATCCTCTTCGGCAATTCAACTCCGCTACAAGGATTTTCACGGATAACGCCTGATTTTACTAATTCTGCAAATGTTTGAGAAACGATGTTGAAGATAGACCGCATCGTTTTGGGCGACAGGGCATCATCCCCGTTTTTGCGTCCATGCATAACTTTATTTTTTGCCCGCTCTCAGGGGGCTTGGTTTTGTGCGCTCTTTTCCGAAATGGTGCTCAAATTACAATGTTTCAACCTTCCACTTGCGGAGACAATTGTGTGAGATTCATTCTTGCAT
Organism: Clostridium sp. CAG:413; assembly: GCA_963650985.1. Taxonomy (GTDB): domain Bacteria; phylum Bacillota; class Clostridia; order Oscillospirales; family Oscillospiraceae; genus Vescimonas. The sequence continues at coordinate 36,022 of CAVJNL010000010.1, read as the reverse complement.
TGGTGGAGGAGCAAGATGTCACGATCAACTTGCGGCATATTATGGGCTTCGGGAAAAGGAAGTTTACGGCTAAGATATTAAATGACGATGTTGTGGCTCACGGTATGGCGGAGCTGCTGCCTATTGCGGCACGGTATGTGTAATTGACTATTTCCGCGGCTGAAGCCATGAGCTTCTCTGCCCATGATCTGTGAAGAATCTAAAAATATAAGAGAGCAATTCGAGTTGACCCTCCTACGGCTAAATCCTGGGAGTTCCCTCTGCGGGTACAGAAACAAAAGAGAAGGAGAGGCGGGAATCCACCCCATGCAGGAGACAAGCTCTTTTTTCCTGATGTAGGGTCACTTTTGCAGGCCCGAGCGCAGGAGGATGAGCAGGGTGTTTTGAATGTTCTCCATCTGCTCCGGACTGGCGTCGCCCTCGGCCAGGACCTTCAGCCCGATGAAGTTGCCGATGCCCATGTTGATGAAGGACCAGATCATGGGGTCCATTCCCTCAGGCAAGGCGTGGCTTTTTACCAGGACGGGCACATAACGCTGGGCGTACTGGTAGTAATACTGCAAAAACAGGTCCCGGTCGATGTACAGGGACTCGAAGATCAGGTTATAGCAGGCGGGATTTTCGTAGGCGAAGCGAATGAACTCCATGATGTACTGCACCTGGCGCTCAATGGCATCGCCTGTGATCTTCCCGGCGCGGCTGTCCAAATAGCCCTGCAGTCGCCGGGCAAAGCACTGCATGACATAGACATAGATCTGGTACTTGCTGCGGAAATAGATGTAAAACGCCCCCACCGACAGCCCCGCGCTTTGGGCGATGTCCTTGATGGTGGTGTTGCGGTAGCCCTGCTGGCTGAAGCAGTCCTCCGCCGCCTTTACCAGTTTATCAAAGCTGCGGCGGCCCTCCTCGCTCTCGGGAATGACCACCACGAGATCCAATTTGTTGTTCATTGCCTTCGGCCTCGCTTCTTCTGTGAAAACTCATATATAGAATAGCGTGTTTTTTTTTGCCTGTCAATGAAAATCCTACCGTTTTCTCTCCGGCAGGGTGAAAATGTCATTGCGCAGCATAGATAAACAGCTATTCATGTTACGGCCCTGTTAAAAATGCCAATTATCCAGTATATTTTTGTGCAATTCAGAAAAAAGACATAAAAAAACTAAAAAATTATTGACAAATCCGTCACACAACATTTATTATTATGGCATAAGAGGTGAATGCATATTCACATACAAAAACAACAAAGGAGGGGTGCGATCATGTTTGCCGCCTTTCTGTCCACGATATGCGGCTCGCTGCTGAGTATATGCGTGACGGCGCTGTCGGCGTTTTCTGTGACCATCATCTTCCGGACCTCCACCACGGCCAACTTCGCCCAGGGCTCTGTGGCGGCTTTCGGCTGCTATGTGGTGGCCCGGTGCCTGAATCAATACGGTATCCCGGTGTATTTGGGCGTGTTTTTGGGAATGCTTGCAGGCATTCTGGTGGGCCTGTTCATCGACATCATGGTGTTTCGCAAGGGACGCTATGTGGGCGAGCTGGGCAAGCAGATCATCACCATGGGCTTTGTGTCCCTGTTTTACGGCGGCATTCCGCTGCTGTTCGGCAACCCCGAGTTCATCCCCTTTGAGTCCTTTTACAACACCACCAAGGCGGGCGTGGCCTCCAACGTGGTGCTGGAGGCCTTCGGCGGGGAGATCGTGCTCACCAAGCACGCCCTCATCTGCGCGGCCATCACCGCCGTGGTGCTGGCGGCCCTATTCCTGCTGCTGAAGTTCAGCAAGTGGGGCCTGGGCGTCCGGGCCACCGCCTCCAGTGAGTTCACCGCCGAGCTCATGGGCATCAACACCCATGTCATCACCGCCATTTCCTGGGCCCTGGCCTGCGCCCTGGGCGTGCTGGCCGCCGTCATGTATGCCGGAGGCGGCGCCATGATCAGCACCTCCTTCATGGGCACCATCCAGGTCAATGCCTTCCTGGCCTGCATTTTGGGCGGCTTTGCCACCTTCTATGGGCCCATCGTGGGCGCGGTGCTGATCCCGGTGCTGTCCAACTGCGTGGGCTTTTTGGCCAATTACCCCGCCTTTTACAACATCAGCCGCTGGCAGATGGTCATTGTGTATGTCCTGCTGCTGGTCATCATCCTCATCAAGCCCCAAGGTCTCTTTGGGAAGAAAGTGGTAAAGAAGGTGTAATGATGACAGACTTGAATGTGAAGCAGGAATACCTGCGCCTGACTTACTCCGCACACCACAAGGCTGCGCCCGGCGAAAAAGCCAAAAAGCTCCTGGCCGTGCCCCTGACCCAGTATCTGATCTTCGCGGCGGTGCTGGTGCTCTTTCAGCTCCTGGCCCAGGCGGGAGTGCTGACCAGCTCCTTCGTCTTTGCCATCGGCAACACCATGATCTACGCCATCATGGCCATCGGCTTCTGCCTGCTCATGGGCTACTCGGGCCTGGCCTCCCTGGGCACGGCGGGCTTCGTGGGCATCGGCGCGTATATCGCCTACTATTTCATGCAGGTCTACGGCGCGCCCTTCGGCGTGGCCTTCATCGTCACGGTGATGGTGAGCCTGTTCAGCGGCGTGCTGGTGGGCTTCATCTCCCTGCGCATCGAGGGCATTTACCTGGCGATCCTGACCCTGGGCCTGTCGGAAATTCTGCGCAATACCTTTATCTCCCTGAAATCCACCATCAAGCTGGATATGTCCAAGGTGCGCCTGCTGGGCGTGAAGGTGGGGGAGGAGGAAGTGTATCTGCTGATCCTGGCGCTGTTCGTGCTGCTGCTGTGGATCACCTCCAATCTCATCCGCAGCCCCATCGGCCGGGCGCTGCTGTCGGTGAAAAACAGCACCTCCGCCGCCCAGGCCATGGGCATCAACCTGATGAAATACCGGGTGCTGGCCTTCGTTATCTCCACGGTGTATGCCGCCATCGCAGGCCTTTTGTACATGATGCTCCTGCGGAATATGACCACCTCCACCTCCACGCTTCTGAGCATGGCTACCTCCCTGAATATTCTGGGCGCGGTGGTCATCGGCGGGGCCAAGTCCCTGTGGGGCACCACCTTTGGCGTGTTCATCATCTACGGATTGCAGTCCACGCTCCTGAGCAAGATCCCCTTCTTCGTGGAGAACCCCGCGTTCATCACCATGATAACGGGCCTGCTTATCATCCTGATCGTGATGTTCTTCCCCGGTGGCATCGCGCAGATGGTGGGCAATGTGATGCAAAAGAGAAAAGCCGGGAAATTTGCCGCCGCAGTGCAAAGGAGGGTGGACAGCTATGGCCGGAAATGACCGCACATACAGAAAGCTGGTGCGCAGAAAGACCATGCTTGCCGCCCAGCGGGAATATAAGGAAATTCTGCTGCGCGACTGCGAGACCCGGGCCCGGGAGAAGACCGAGGCGTACCGGGCCCAGCTGATGCAGGCGCTGTACGCGGCCCACCCGGACTACATTCCGGCGGCGGAGGCCAAGGCCGTGGTGCTGGCCCACCGCATGGCGCAGTTTGACGCGGACATGGAGTTTACCTGGAAGCAGGCGTCCGCCCGGGCCGCCAAGGCCATTTCCAAGGACCCCGCCTGTGAGGCCCGGGAAGAGGAGCGGCTCACGGCCCTGCGGCAGGAGCAGGCAGCCCTGCGGGAGGACTACCGCAGCCGCCTGGAGCGGGCAATAGATGACCAACTGGCGGACGCCGGTGTGGACAGCCCCGAGAAAGATGCCGCCCTGGCGGACATTGAGAAAAAGGTGGAAGCCTTCCGGGCGGACAGAGAGCGGGAGGCCCAGGCGCAGGCGGAAAAAATTCGCCGGACCGAGGACGCGAAGATCCAAAAGCTGGCCGCCGCTCTGGAAAAGGTGCAGCCGGTGCGGAAAATCGGCCTGACCCTCCCGGAGGACACGGTGCTGCGGGTGCAGGACCTGTGTATGTATTTCGGCGGCGTCCACGCGGTGGACGGGCTGAGCTTCGATGTGAAAAAGGGCGAGATATTCGGCCTCATCGGCCCCAACGGCGCGGGCAAGACCACGGTTTTCAACTGCATCACCCAGTTTTATAAGCCCACCTCCGGCACGCTTTTGTTTGAAAACAAGGCCGGAGAGGTCATCGACCTGACAGAGGAAAAGGTCCACGATGTGGTGGTACAGGGCATCGTCCGCACCTTCCAAAATGTGGAGGTCATCCGGGAGGTCTCGGTGCTGGATAACCTGCTCATCGCGGGCCACAGGCAGTTCACCGTGAGCCTGGCGGCCCAGGCGCTGCACTTGCCGGAGCTGAAAAGGCAGGAGCGCATCATCCGGGAAAAGGCCCTGCGGGTGCTGGACTTCATGGGCCTCACGGCGTATAAGGATTGGTATGCGGCGGGCCTGCCCTACGGCATCCTCAAGAAGATCGAGATCGCCCGCACCCTTATGTGCGACCCCCAGCTCATCATTTTGGACGAGCCTGCGGCAGGTCTCAACGACACGGAGACGGTGGAGCTGGCCGACCTGATCCGCCGCATCCGGGACACCATGGGCTGCACCATTTTGCTGGTGGAGCACGACATGGGCCTGGTGATGAACATTTGTCAGACCGTGTGCGCCATTTCCTTCGGCAAGCTCCTGGCCATCGGCACCCCTGAGCAGATACAGAAGGACCCCCAGGTGCAGAAGGCATACTTAGGCGTAAGCGACGAGGAGGTGCAGGGGTAATGGCACTGCTGGAAGTGAGAAACCTACAGGTCAGCTACGGCCCCATTCAGGCCGTGAAGGGCATTGACCTGGATGTAGAAAAGGGCACCATCGTGGCCCTGCTGGGTGCCAATGGCGCGGGTAAGACCACCACCCTCCGGGCCATCACCGGCATGGTGAAGGGCTACGGCTCCGTGCGCCTGGGCGAGACGGAGATACTGGGCCAGCGAGGCTATAAGACCGCCCGCATGGGCGTGAATATGTCCCCGGAGGGGCGGCTGATCTTCTCCAGCCTCACCGTGGAGGAAAATCTCAAGGCCGGGGGCTACTGCCTGAAAAGCGCCCGGCAGTATCAGAAGAATCTGGACCGGGTGCAGGAGCTGTTTCCTATTTTGAAGGAGCGCCGCCGCCAGCAGGCGGGGACACTCTCCGGCGGTGAGCAGCAGATGCTGGCCATTGGCAGGGCGCTGATGGCGGACCCCAAGATCCTGCTGCTGGACGAGCCCTCCCTGGGCCTGGCTCCGCTGATCATCCAGGATATTTTCCGTACCCTCCAGGCCATCCGGGCCGAGGGCACCACCATCCTCATGGTGGAGCAGAACGCCCTGGCTACCCTGCAGATCGCCGACTACGGCTATGTGCTGGAGCTGGGCAAGATCAGCATGCACGGCCCGGCCCGTCAGCTTATGCAGGACGAGCGGCTGGTGGAGGCCTATCTAGGCAACAAAAAGTAACGCGGCTTGACGCTCTCACAGAGCTTCGGCATATACAACCAACAAAAAAGTAAAGGAGATCGGATCATGAAAAAGTTTCTTTCCATGCTGCTGGCTGCAGCGATGCTCTGTGTCCTCATGGTAGGATGCGGGAAAAAGGACGACAACTCCGGCAGCGACTACAAGCCCTTCGTAGAGGTCCAGGGCGTCAGCGATGACACCATCCTCGTGGGCAACACCGCCGCCACCACCGGCGCCTACGCCACCGTGGGCGTGCCCTTCAACGCCGGTATGGAGGCCGCCTTCAAGGCCTATAACGATGCCGGCGGCTTCCAGGGCAAGAGCATTGTCCTCAAGCACTATGACGACGGCTTCGATGGCGCCCAGGGCATGACCTACACCAAGCAGCTGGTGGAGACCGACAAGGTGTTCGCCATCGTGGGCCACTTCGGCACCAACACCGTGGGCGCCACCCTGGATTATCTGAAGGAAAAGGGCGTCCCCATGGTCTATGCCGCCACCGGCATTGACGACCTATATCAGGAAGGTGCCAAGGGCAATGACGCGGTCATCTACCCCGTGCAGCCCATTTACAGCGCCGAGGGCCGCGTGCTGCTGGCCCGTGCCGTGGCCCCCACCGCTGACGGTATGGGTCTGGGCGGCACCAAGGTGGGCGTCATCGCCACCACTGATGACGCGGGCGCAGGCCTCCTGGCCGGCGTGCAGCGGGAAAATGAGGACCTGAAGGTAGAGCTGACCGTCCAGGAGGTGGAAGCTGCTGCCACCGACTTCTCCGCCGCTGTGAATGTGCTGAAGAACGCCGGGTGCGATGTGGTCATTGCCTGTATGAATCAGAACCCCCTGGCCACCCTCATGAACACCATGCGTGATGTGAACTACAATGTCAATGTGGTCACCTCCTATGTGAACGCCTCCGCCACCACCCTGGGCGCTTTCGTGGATAGCGGCGCTATCACCGACAGCCGCATGGTCTACTGCACCGCCTGGCTGGATGTCACCACCGAGCAGGGCCTGGCCGACTACACCGAATTCTACACCGCTATGAGCGCCTGGGAGCTGGCCAACGGTGAGTCCGGCACCACCTACGCCGTGAACTCCTACGCCATGGCCGGTTACATTGCCGGCAACATCTTTGTCCAGGCCCTCCAGGCTGTGGACGAGGCCGGTCTGGAGCTGAACTATGCCAACTTCGCCAAGATCATGGAAGAGACCACCTTCGCCATCCCCATGGGCGGCAGCATCAGCTACGCCAACGGCGACCGCCTGGGTGTCACCGCCCTGGCCCTCAACTGCGTCAACCTCACCAAGGGTGAAACCGGCGCCTATGACCTCATCCCCGTGAGCCCCATCATGCCCCTGGAGGATGTGCTGGCGGCCATTCAGTAAGAGACTTCTTCTGAGAGAACCCCTATTCTGCGGCTGCCTTCGGGCAGCCGCAGAGAAAAAGCTCCGCTCCGGCGGAGGAAAGGATGGTGTCTATTATGCCTACTTTTACCATGGACGGCAGGCACATCTATTATGAATCCTACGGCCAGGGCCGTCCCCTGGTGCTGCTCAACGGCATCATGATGTCCTGCGCCAGCTGGAAGCCCTTCATCGAGGCTCTGTCCGCCCACAACCGCTTGCTGCTGGTGGATTTTTTGGACCAGGGCAAGAGCGAGAAAATGGTGGGCCAGAGCTACGACCACGGCATCCAGGTGCAGGTGGTGCGGCGGCTTCTGGAGCATTTGGAGCTGAAAAGCGCCTGCGTGGCGGGCATCTCCTACGGCAGCGAGGTGGCCCTGGAATTTGCCGTCACCTACCCGGAAATGACCGACCGGCTCATCCTGCTCAACGCCACCGCCGCCACCGGCTGGTGGCTGGGGGACATTGGCCGGGCCTGGAACCTGGCCTCCGGCAGCGGCGAGGCCTACTACCACACCGCCATCCCCGTCATCTACTCCCCTGAGTTTTACACCCGGCGGCATGCATGGATGGAAAAACGAAAAGAGCTGCTGATCCCCCTGTTTGAGGACCCGGACTTCATCGGCGCCATGCGCCGCCTGACGGACAGCTCCGAAAACTACGACCTGCGCGGCCGCCTGGACGGGGTGCTCTGCCCCACCCTGGTGGTGTCCTGTCAGGAGGACTATCTCACGCCCCTGAAGGAGCAGGAATACCTGGCCTCGCACATCCGCGACTGCCACCATGTGATCCTGCCCAACTGCGGCCACGCCTCCATGTACGAGCAGCCTGCGCTGTTTGCCGCGCTCATCGCCGGATTTGCGGGTCTCAGCCACACGAAATTTGACATTTGAGGAAAAAACTATGGGTTTATCCTATCAATTTATTACCACCTCCCGGCTCACCACCGCCTATCTCGCGGCAGGCACTCCCGGCAAGCCCCGGCTGCTGTTGCTGCACGGCAATGTGGCCTCCGCCGTGTTCTACGAGCACCTGATGGAGCGCCTGGCCGGGGACTTTGAGATGCTGGCCCCGGACTTCCGTTGCTTCGGCCACTCCTCGGCCCTGCCCATCGACGCTACACGCGGCATGCGCGACTTTTCCGACGATATAGCGGAGTTTACGGAGACCATGGGCTGGGACCGCTTTCATCTGCTGGGCTGGTCCATGGGCGGTGGCGTGGCTATGCAGTACGCCATTGACCATCCCGACTGGGTCCAAAGCCTGATCCTCCAGGCCCCCCTGGCCCCCTTCGGCTTCGGCGGCAGCTACGGCGAGACGGGCATTGCCGTGGAACCTGCGGGCCTGGGCAGCGGCGCGGCCTGCGCCAACCAAGCCCTGCTCCAGTCCATCCGCACCGGCGACCGCACCCTCCCCGGCCAGGTCATCGACAGCGTGTATGTGGCCGCGGGCTATCAGCTCCCGCCGGAGCTGCGGGAGAAGTACATCGACTCCGTGCTCCAGTGCAAGCTGGGGGACGATATGTGCCAGGGCAACAGCATCCCCTGCGCCCAGTGGCCCTACGCCATGGGCGGCGACAAGGGCGTGTCCAACACCATGTCCGTGCAGTATTGTGACCTCTCCGGCCTGGCCCGGGTGCAGCCCCAGATGCCCGTTTTGTGGATCCGGGGCGACAAGGATGTGATGGTCTCCGACCAGAGCGCCTGCGATGTGGCGGTGCTGGGGCAGCTGGGTTATCTCCCGGGCTATCCCGGCCCGGAGGCCTTCCCCTCCCAGCCCATGGTGGCCCAGACGCGCTATGTGCTGGAGCAGTACCGCGCAGCCGGCGGTCGGTATGAGGAGCAGGTCATCTCCGACGGCGGCCACGGCTGTATGCTGGACCATGAGGACGAATTTGCAGCGCTGCTGCGGCAATTCATTCGCTGAAAACAAGGAGGAAACCATGCCATGTTAAACGATAAGATCGCCATTGTCACCGGCGCGGCCAGCGGCATTGGCTACGCGGTGGCTCAGGCCCTGCGCCAGGAGGGCGCAGAGGTGGTCATGGCCGATGTGAACGAGGCGCTGCTCCTGGAGTCCGCCCGTCGCCTGGGCGGCGTGGCCTTCGTGGGCAACCTGACAAAGCGGGAGGACTGCCGCCGTCTAGTGGATTTCACCGTCCAGCGCTTTGGCTGCGTCGACATCCTGGCCAATGTGGCGGGGGTGCAGCATGTGTGCCCCATTGAGGAGTTCCCGGAGGATAAATGGGACTTCATCATCAGCCTTATGCTCACCGCGCCCTTCCTGCTCACCCGTTACTGTTGGCCCTATATGAAGGAAAACGGCTGGGGCCGCGTCATCAACATGAGCTCCATCCACGGCCTGGTGGCCTCGGAGTATAAGAGCGCCTATGTGTCCGCTAAGCACGGCCTCATCGGCTTCACCAAGACCGCCGCCATGGAGGGCGGGCCCCTGGGTATCACCTGCAACGCCATCTGCCCCGCCTATGTGATGACCCCCCTGGTGGAAAAGCAGATCGCCGCCCAGGCCCAGACCCACGGCATCCCGGAGGAGAAGGTCATCTCCGACATCATGCTCTCCAAGGCGGCCATCAAGAAGATGGTGCCCGCGGAGAACATCGGGGCTATTGTAAAATTCCTCTGCTCCGACGCGGCGGACTCCATCACCGGCATTGCCCTGCCCATCGACGGCGGCTGGACGGCCAACTGATTTGCTTTGTATTTACCCCTCTCCCCCCAAAAAGCCAATCCCCGGTGCGCTATTTGCACCGGGGATTGGCTTTCTATATATTATTTGTTATCACCAAATATGATTCTTCTCCGCTTCCTCCAGCAGCCAGGCCCGGAAGTCCGGGTGGGCGATCTTCGTGAGCGCCTGCACCCGCTCGGCGATGGTCAGGCCCCGGAGCCATGCAATGCCGTACTCGGTGACCACATAGTCCACATCGTTGCGGGAGGTGGTCACGGCGGCACCGGGGGTCAGCATGGGCACGATCTTGGAGTGGAGCTTGCCGTCTCGGTCCGTGTAGGTGGAGTGCATAGCCAGGATGGATTTGCCGCCGGGGGACATCTGGGAGCCCTGGACGGTCTCCGCCTGGCCGCCGGAGCCGGAAAACTGCACCGGGCCCACGGATTCGCTGGCCGCCTGGCCGGTGAGATCCATCTCCAGGGTGGCGTTGATGGACACGAACTTGTTGTTGCGGCCAATGGTGTAGGGGTCGTTGGAGTAGGTGCTGGACTTAAAGAGCACCATGGGGTTGTCGTCTAGAAAGTCATACAGGCGGCGGCTGCCCATGGTGAAGGAGCAAATGCTCACGCCGTCGTTAAAGCCCTTTTGGGTGTTGTCCACGGCGCCGCATTCAATGAGGTCCACCATGGTCTCGGTGAACATCTCCGTGTGGATGCCCAGGTGCTTCTTGGTTTTCAGCTCATTGGCTACGGCGTTGGGAATGTTGCCGATGCCCAGCTGGATGGTGGAGCCGTCCTCCACCAGGGAGGCCACATATTTGCCGATAACGGCATCCTTCTCCGTGTAGGGGGCCGGGTCCACGCAGAGAATGGGCCGGTCAGACTCCACCAGGGCCGTCACCTGGGAGATGTGTACCATGGTGTCGCCGAAGGTGCGGGGATAGCTGGGGTTCACCTCCACCAGCAGCACAGCCCCGGCCCGGATCACATCCATCTCATAGATGGAGCTGACGGACAGGGACATGTAACCCCGGGCGTCCATGGGGGACACGGTGGTCAGCAGCACCGGGCGGCGTCCCTCATGGCGAATGCGGTCCAGGGTCTTGCGCAGGATGCTGGTGGAGTGCTGGGGCACGGCGCTGACCAGGCGCTGCTGGTTGGCCTTGCGCAGCCCGGCGGTGAAGAACCAGCCGTGGTGAGACAGAATGGGCTTTATTTCCTCATCGTGGAACACGGGGTAGTCCGTGGTGGGGATGCAGCTTTGTAGGATCACATTCTCCACGCCCGTGTCCTTCAGGTGCTGAAGCTCTCCCATCAGGGCGTCGGGGCAGGAGGCGGCCATGGGGGTGAAAATAAAGTCGCCGCTTTGAATGTGCTCCAGCACTTTCGCAGCGCTCATCCGCTTGCGGTTGTACTCTTCCTGATAACGGTTCATAGGCGATCCTTTCCCTGCTATGCAGAATAAAATTTTTATAGCTTGCCAATTTCAGCATAAACGGTTTGGACGGAAATGTAAAATACCCGTTTTTTATCCCCTATAAGCGGAAATTATAGCGCGAAAAACGGCGGCCTCCGAGGGGAGACCGCCGATGAATTTACTGCTTGCACATATTCAAAAAATGCTCCATGGGAGCCGTGACAAACCGGCCCTTTCGGTACGCCACCGACAACGTCCAGGGGGCCTCCGGCTCCCGCAGGGGTAGGCACACCGCCTCGGACCGAGGGTGCTTTTCCATCAGTGCCAGGGGGAAGAAGGCCACGCCCTGGCCGTCAATAGCCATTTCGTACAGCAGGTCCCACTGGGAGCTTTCAAAGGCCACCTTGGGCGCAAAGCCCGCCTCCCGGCACAGACCCTCCACCACGCCGCTAAACATGAAGTCCTGGGAGATCATCAGCAGCGGCTCCTCCCGCAGGGCGGAGAAGGGGATGCTCGGCTCACCGGCCAAAGGATGATCCCGGGAGACCACCGCCACGATCTGGGAGCGGACCACTGGCTGCACCACATAGTCCTCCCGGCTCACCGGCTCCAGCACCACGCCCAGGTCCAGCTCTCCGCTCTCCAGCAGGGAGAGGATGCGCCGGGAGGGGACCTCTAGAATTTGCAGGGAAATTTCCGGGTAGGCGGCCCGAAACTGGCTGATGAGGGCGTGGTAGTAAATGGAGCCGGAGGTGGGCGGAATGCCAATGCGCAGGGTGCCGCAGGCGCTTTGCAGGCGCTGGCGCACCTCCCGGGTCTGGCTGTCCACGAAGGACAGAATGCGCTGGGCGTATTCGTGAAACAGGCGGCCACTGTCCGTTAGAGCAAAGTCCTTGGCGGTGCGGTCGATGAAATCCGCCTCAAACTCCTGCTCCAGCATGCGCACGCTGCGGCTCAGGGCCGGCTGGCTGATGTGGAGCTGCTGGGCGGCCCGGGTAAAGCTGCGCCGGCGCACCACCTCCGTGAAATATTGCAGTTGGTGCAAGGTCATGGTCCTGTCCTCCTGATGTGAAGTTCCGCCGGGGGATCACTTTTGGCTCTGCATTTCATTTTCCCGCTCCCAGGCGGCGATGACGGCCTCCATGGCGGCAGAGCGGAAGGACATGGATTCCAGCTTGCGGATGGCGGCGATGGTGGCTCCGGCAGGGGAGCATACGGCGTCCTTCAGAGTGCCGGTGTGCTCGTCGGTGTTCAGGGCCTGGGTAGCGATGCCCAGAAGCATTTGGGCGGCCATGCGCTGGGCCTTTTTCCGGGGCAGACCACACAGCACGCCGCCGTCGGCCAGGCCCTCCAAAAACAGGCAGGCGTAGGCCCCGCCGCACCCGGCCACGGCGCTGCCCGCACCCATCAAATTTTCCTCGATCTCCTCCAAAAGCCCCGAGGCGGAGAGGGCATCCAGCACGGTCCGGCGCTGGCTGTCCGTCACCTCCGGCGAGCAGGTGTAGGTGGTCATGCCCGCGCCCACGGCGCAGGCGGTGTTGGGCATGATGCGCACCGTGGGATAGCGCCCTCCGGCCATGGCTTGCAGGGTCTCCATGGTCACGCCTGCGGCCATGGAAACCAGCACGAAGGGGGTCTTGCGCCCGGCCAAAATGGGCCGCAGGGGCTGGAGCATTTGGGCCATGACCTGGGGCTTCACGCCCAGGAAAATGACATCACATTCCCGGGCGATGGTTTCATTATCCGCCGGGTGCGCGCCCAGCTTTTCGGCCAGTTCCCGGGCCTTTTCCGGGCTACGGTTAGACAGCAGAATATCCTCCTGCGCCACGGCCTTGGCGCAGGCGGCAGCCAGGGCGCCGCCCATGTTGCCGGTGCCGATAAATCCATATTTCATAGGACAGTCCTCCTTTGATTTTATAGTCAGAATTTTACCACGAAAAATAGAGAATTGCAACCGGGTACGGTTTCTGTTATAATGGGGAAAATACTTGAAAAAAGGGGAAAAAAGAATGCTGCGGACATTTACCGAAGCGGCGGCGGAATACTGCGCGGGCGCGAAAAAAAGAGTGGGGCGAAGCCTGGGGAAAATGTTGGTTTTGAGCGCTTTGGCCGGGTCGTTCATCGCCTTTGCGGGGGTGGCCGCCACCATCGCCGGAACGGTGGGCGGCAAGCTGGCTACGGCGGCGGTTTTCCCGGCGGGGCTGGCTATGGTCCTCCTGGCGGGCAGCGAATTATTCACGGGGAACTGCCTGTTTCTCATGCCGATCCTGGGGCGCAATTGTAGCATTTTCGGGGCAATTCGGTGTTGTTTCGTTGTATATTTGGGGAACCTGGTCGGGGCAATTTTAGTGACATTGGCGGTAACATTCGGCGGCACTTTGGACACCGTGGGGGAAGCGGTCATCGCCACGGCGGTGGGGAAGGCGAGCCTTTCTTTCGGGGCGGCCTTCCTGCGGGGCATTCTGTGCAACTTCCTGGTGTGCCTGGCGGTGTGGATGGCCTTTTGCGCCAAGTCCGCCGGGGGGAAGGTGGTTTCCCTGTACGGGCCCATTTTCCTGTTCGTTTTGTGCGGATTTGAGCACAGCATCGCCAATATGTATTACATTCCGGCGGGGATATTTCTCTCCGGCGGGAGCGCGGTGGACTGGGGCGGATTTTTCGGAAATCTGGTGCCGGTGACCCTGGGCAACATAGTGGGCGGCTGCGGCCTGGGCGTGATACTCTACTTCTTATACTGCGAAAAAAAGAAATAAAAAATAAGGGCAGGGACAGGTTCCTTAATCGGAAACCTGTCCCTGCCCTTTATACGGGAAGATTTTCTTTCACCGCACGGTGGCGATGGCTGTGTCCTGGGTAAAATTGGGAATGTTGTAAAGCACAAGCACCTGGGTGATGTTGCTTTCTGCAATATAGTCCGTTACGGGGTCCTTGAAAAAGCGCGGGTCGATGAGGTGGGTCTCGGAATAGTCGTCGATGACAAACTGGGAAAAGCAGTTGGCGTAGGAATCCTTCAAAATCAGCAGCTTGGCAAGGGCTTCGATGTTGGCGGAGAACTGGGTTTGGTCATAGCTTGTAAAGGTGTCGATGAGATAGCCGTCCTTGCCAAAATAGACACCTGAAATTTGAGCCTTTTCGCTGAGTCGCTCGGTCAAGGTCTTAACGGTGATCCAGCCGTCCCGGAGGGGAAACTGGTCGGCCAGGTATTTTTCAATTTCTTGTTCCTCTGCGAGCTCAAAAAAGTCGCCGTCCACGGAATCTGCACAGCAGCGATAGATCTCCGTCAACTGCTCCGGGCTAAAGAGCTGCGCCGCCGTGGCGTGAAGAGGATCCTTTCCTCCGACTGCCACAGCCGGGAAAACCTGATCTTCGGCTTTGAGGAATATAAAGATTGGCTGAAATAATAAAAAGCACGGGTCTCGTGCTTTTTGCATGCCGTTTTAGGGCAGATAATAGCTCAATCGGTGGCCGGTGTAGAATTGATACCCGACGCGGTACAGGCGAAACGGCCAGGTGAATCGCCCCCGAGCATCCAGACAGGCATAGAGGGCCACAGCGGGCTCGTCCTCGTCACCAAAGCCGTCCTCGCCCCAGTAGCGGCCATCGGGCTGCACGGTCCAAACCATGATGAACCCGTCTCCCAGTTTTTCAAAAACGGCCTCATAGCGGATCACCGGGCGCAGCACCCGCTCCCCCAGCACCCGCCGCAGCTCATCCGAGTATTCCACCCCGGGAAAGCCGCAAATGCTGCCGTCCGACTCCACCAGCGGCGTTTGGAGCCCCGTTTCCCTGTCTACCAGCGCCACCGAAAGGTCCGGCCTCTCTACCGCCCCCCGGGGAACACCCGTGTAATTTTTGGTCAAATAAACCCTCTCCCGGTTTTCCTCCATACCGCGCCCCTCCTTATGTCTGTTGAATTCATTATAGCAAAAAAATGCAGCCCGGCGCAAGGGCTTTTTCTGTGCGGGCCGGAAGGCGGCGCAGAGTGCGGCATAAATGAAATATTCGGCTGCAGCCGAATGTGAAATAAGCTCCCGCAAGCGTGAACTTGTGAAATATTGCGCCTGCGCCGCAATGTGAAATGCCATAAATCCACACACGCTCGCAGGGCATTTCACAAATTCTGCAAGGGCTTTATTTCATTGAAAAACCCGCTTGCTTTTGCAAACGGGTTTTTCGTGTGGCTATCCACAGGTTTTGTTGTCCGTGCGCACTCCTGTATATCGCAAGGAAAGGAATGTATGCAAGGGAAACCTTAGTCGGGCTTCCCTTGCATGTTAAATCGCCCGCCCGCAGTCTCGCACTTTTGCTCCGCAAAAGTGCGAGACTGTCGAAAAACCCTCCGGGTTTTTCCGACAAAAGGCTTGCAGTCTGCTGCGCGCATAATTTGTCCGTCTGTGACGGACAAATTCCACACTTGCAGCCTGAGAAGTATTTTCTCTCACGCACATGTCGCGAGAGAAAATGATCCCAATTTTTTGCCGCCTGCGGGCGGCAAACTCTGCGAGGCTTTTTTGACACTCTGCACTTTTGCTCCGCAAAAGTGCTGCTCCAAAAAGAAAGACACCCGTAGGGATGTCTTTCTTTTTGGAGGTGACACCCGGATTTGAACCGGGGAATGAGGGTTTTGCAGAGAATTTACAGCTTAAATATCCAGTAATTTCATGGGCGAAAACTGCTGATGCTGGAGCTGGAGAAAATCATCATCCACCTCTGTATATCGCTTTGTTGTCCGAAGATCGTTATGTCCCATTTGCTTCTGAAGGGAGAACAAATCTCCTCCATTTCGCAAATAGAGCGTTGCAAATGTATGGCGAAGCTGATATGGTGTTACGCATATACCGCAAGCCAAACTAACTCTGCGAAAGGCTTTGTCAAGATAGGTCGTTGTGAGCTGGCCGCCCCTGTAATTGGGGATCAGCCACGGTTCCCAGCCGGAAGGCTTAAACTTAACAAACTGCTGAAGAAGAACAACCGTCGGAGGAGAAATAAACACCCTCCGATTTTGTTTTGTCTTCGATATGTTTTTGCTGATGGATAGTTTCATGATACCACAGCTACTTCCATAAAACAACAAAAACCATATTTGACATTTCCTGTCTGTGTGGTAAGATAAGCATAGAAAGAGTGCTGCGACAAGCGGTTAGCTCTACAGTGAATAGTTAATCAAGAAAATCTTGGAAAACCGTCACTTGGCAGAGTGGCGGTTTTCGCTTTTAGTATCCATACACACTCCTACGGCGAGGCTAAATAACCTTGACAACAGATTTCGAAAAGAATACAATACTCAAAAAGAGGGAGGAAGCAGATATGAACAACGAAGAAAGAATTCTTGCCCTGTTGGAGCAACACAGTGAAATGCTCGCCAAAATCAATTCCCGTTTGGAAAAGACGGATTCCCGTCTGGATAAGATAGATTCTCGTCTGGATAAGATGGATTCTCATTTGGACATGGTAGATTCCCGCTTGGACAAGATAGATGCGCGACTGGATAGAATGGAAGAATACGCCGAGGCCACCCGTGATGGTGTTAATGCCCTGCTGGAGTGGGCGGAGGCCTGCAGCGAAACTTACAGTCTGCCGCTTCCCAAGATTGGCGAGTTCTAATGGAAATAAGCCAATTATAAAAGCAGCTATGATAGCATAGTTGCTTTTTTCATGCCCTAAAGCAAAATATCCAAGGAACCACATTGCGGTTCCTTTTTTCATACATAAATTCTAAAGAAAAGGAGCGCATTATGAAAAAGAAAACCAACAGGCTGCTGTCGCTGCTGCTGGCTGTGGTGCTGGCGCTGGGACTTATTATCCCGTCGCTTGCCGCTACAACCTACGCAGCAAGCCTCAGTGCCAAAATTACTACCTCTAACAAAGAATATGTATCTGTCAACGGCGTAAGCTACAGCAATTCTTCTGGTATGGCCGATATTTCGGGCTATAAAAATGTAAAATGGCTGTGTATGCAGCCGTCAGGGAGAACTCCGGCTGTAGGGCATAATTTCTCTGTAACGCAGCTCTCCGGCGTATATCGGTCATTTGCTTGGCTGGCGGAGAATACGACAGACCGAACACGGCTTTGGCTTATACATCAGGCCGTGAGCCAGTACAATGGCACTGGCAACGGCGTATTTTTCGCTGAGATCAAGGCCGTTTACAACGAAGGCCTGAACTACGACCAATCCAAGATTCCCAAAAACTTTTTGGCATTCAAGGCCAATCCAACTTCTAACAGTGTCGATCAGATTTGTCTCATGTGGACTTATCAGCCCACCGGCAAGGTGACGCTGACCAAGAGCAGCGCCAATCCGGCCTTGACGGACGGCAACAGCTGCTATTCTCTGGCCGGAGCCGTGTACGGCATATATGGTAGCGAGTCGGACGCTCTGGCAGATCGCAGCCGGCTGGGCGCTCTGACCACAGACGCAAACGGCAATTCCGGATCACTGGAGCTGAACGCCGGCACCTACTGGCGTCGTGAGTTGGTGGCGCCCAAGGGCTATGCGCTGGACAGAAGGGCTTATTCCTTCACGGTAAGCAGCGGCCAGACTACTACCCTGCGGGTGACGGATATGCCCCAGAGTGACCCTGTGGGTGTGCTGCTGAAAAAGCTGGATGCTACAAGCGGTGATGGTGAGATGCGTTGACGACTGAAAAGGTCGCCCGGGCTTTTTAAGCTCGAACTGCTGCGCCGATGGGCGGCAATGCTCACACTGAGCTGCGGAGTGCGTCGGTTATATGGAGTATAACCGGGGTACTGATCCCGCTAAAGTCGGCCGAATGTGCCTAAGTCCTTTGGGATATGGCGCAGATAGGCCGGGTGTCGGATAGGCAGGGAGAGAATGTGCGGCTTGCACACGCCGCACTGACGAACCTCCGAAGGTACGGGGCGCTTGACAGGCGAAAGCCTGTATAGCGGTTGAGGCCGAGTAGCTATCATCACGGTGAAAGACCTTTTGAAAAAGGACCGCTACCCCATAGGACGGCTCCTAACCCTATCCCATGATAGGTGCAGTGGAACACAGAAAACAGCTTGCCTGCATAGCTACTCACTCCATGAGGCGGGCAGGCTGCGAGAGCGGCGTCACGAGCGAGGAAGTCCCTGTAATGGGGATGGAGCAACAGGCGCCAGTCATATCTTAAAATTGACACAAAAGATACCCATTTGCATTTTCTGCTAAAACATGGTATGTTAGAATCAAATAGGAAACCTGCGGAGAAAGGAGCGCTATATGAAAAAGCTATTTGCCCTGTTTCTGGCCGTGGCCATGGCACTGACCATGATGGCTTGCGGCAAGAAATCGGAAGACGCTGCAAAGGATCGGATCGGCACGGCGGAGACCGGCATGGAATTTTATATTGCCACCACCGAGGACGGCAGCAAGATTGTGGTGGATAAATCCGGCGCTGTGGCCGAGGGCTTCACGCTGGACGAGAGCGGCAACATCGTGGATAAGGATGGTCGGGTGATCGTGGCTGCCGATAAGGTGCAGCAGCTTCCCACCGGAGAGACCAAGCCCAACGAGAACGGTGAGCCGAGTAGCGGCAGCGGTGATAGCAGCTCCGTTCCTTCCGGCACAGGCAGCGAAGCTAAAAGCAACACTGGTTCCGCAGATGGCGGATCCTCCGACGGCAAGGCACCCTCCGGCTCCGGCAGCAGCTCCGGCAATTCCGGTAGCTCATCCAACGGCGACAGCAACTCTGGCGGCGGTTCCGGTAGTACGCCGACAGCGCCGGATCCCAAGCCGGCGCATCAGCATAGCTGGGAGCCGGTGTATCGGACGGAGATCGTAGACGACTATGAGATGCAGGAAGTCTACTACTGTGTTACCTGTGGCCAAGATATGACAGGGTGGTCTAATAGCCAAATATGTGAGCACAGCTATTACCATTTGGAGCGAGGTGAAAGCGATCAATCACGGGAAACCTATAAGCAGGTCAAGGTGGGTTCCCATGAGGAGCAAATCCTCGATCACTATGTTTGCTCCTGTGGTGAGACTAATGCACCCTAAAATAGAAAAACCACACTTGACATTTTCTGCCCGTGTGGTAAGATAAATATAGAAAAGGTGCTGCGACAAGCGGTTAACCCCTTCCACGAGTAGCTTGTTTAGTTACCTAAAAAGCCGTCACTGGTCAGAGTGGCGGCTTTTATCCCTAATAAGGCGAATGGTCACTCGATATCCAAAGATATGTAGTGTCACCGTAATAGGCATACGCATCACCTCCTTCCGGAGGATGTAGCTAACCGCCTGCCGTCTGTGCAGCACCTAAAGAAAGAATACCAAAGATAGCATTTTTTGTCAAGTTTGACACCGACTTTAGCAGGTCGGCATTTTTTGTGTCAATTTTACTATAAGATATGATGGAACGCCCGGTATGCTGAAAGGTGTACGCCGGGTGTGAGCCGGGGGAAAAGGCAGAGAGGGATCAAAGCCTTACCTATCGGCATATCACCAAGGCCAACATCGGCAACGAGTTTTACTACCGATACTCCTTCGACTTCTGGGGTTGTCTGCTGCAGCTTTGCGCCCTGTGCATTTTGTTCCTGGCACTATGCTACGGCAACACACGGGAGCTGCTGCTGCAGAATTTACAGCAGCTTTGGCAGGAGGTATGCGCCATGTTGGGAATAGGAGGATAGCATGGATTTTTTTGAAAATATAGATGCCCTACTCTGGAAGCTCTGCGTCCTGGGCGGGATCCTGTTCATTGCAGCGGGGATCTGCCGGCTTCTGCTCCGCGGCCGCAGCCTGCCGGGCAGCAGCCTGCCGGGCAGCAGCCGGCAGCGCTTACAGGTGCGGCAGGGACTGAAAGGCAGCGGGCTGAAGACGGGAAAAATGCCGGACGGATTCACCTTCGGACGGAAAGGCGGGGAGAAGGTCTATCTGCCCTGCGATGCGGAGGGGCATATCGCCGTCTTTGGCGGCAGCGGCGAAGGTAAGACCTCGGCGCTGCTGATCCCATCCCTCCGTGCGTGGAGCGGCCCATTTTTCTGCATTGACATCTCCGGAGATATATCCAAAAATGTCCCCTGTGAGAACAAGATCATTCTCTCGCTGGATGATCCGGAGCATTCTGTCATTTACAATGTATTTGACGAGATAGACCGTGCGGAGGATCTCGACGAGCGTCGGGCGCTGCTGGAGCAGCTCACCTTTTCCATTCTGCCCTTGGCGCCGAAAGCAACAAGTGCAGAGCGCTACTTCACGGAAACTGCCCGAAAGATCCTGCTGGCATCTTTCGTGGCGTTCTATGACAGGGGTCTTGATTTCTGCGAGATCATGAAGGTAGTTTTTATGAACTCCCCGAAAGGCTTGTTTCAGATCATCACCGCTCAAGAAAACCAGCGGGCTACAGGCTATATTCAGACGCTGGCGCAGGAGAATGAAAAGAACATAGCCGGTGCCAAGTCCACACTGGATGAAAACATCAAGCTCTTTGCCGATTACAGCAAAATGGAGCGGATCCTGCGCCGTCCGGCCAGCGCGGCCGAGCCGTATCTGGCACCCTCCGATTTAGAGTCGTCCCATATCTTTCTGGTGGTGCCGGACAAAAAGCAGGAGTTTTACGGCCTGTTCTGCAACATCGTAGTAGCGCAGATGCTGGACTATATCGGCCAGCGGCTTTATGACCGCAGCCGGGACAAACGGATCCTGCTGGCACTGGATGAATTTGCCAGCCTGCGGCATCTGGAGATCCTCAGCCCCATGCGGAAGTTCCGAAAAAACGGAGCCAATATCTGCATTCTCACCCAGTCCCTCTCCGACATTGACCTGGTTTACAGCAAGGATGAGCGGAAGGTGATCCTGGACAACTGCGCCTATACCGTGGTGCTCTCCGGCAATGATCCGGAGACCAGAACTTATTTTTCCGACCTTGTTGGAAAAGCAGATCATGATAAGGTCAGCACCACCACCGGCGGCCGAGCAAACAGCACCTCTACCAGCTCCCAAGAGGGCTATGCCATCCATCCCAACACTTGGAAAAGTCTGGGAGAGCATCTGGTGGTTATACATCGGGGCGGGTATGCTAAATTGAAGAAAAATTACTATTTCAAAAGGTGAAATTCATATCCCACCCACCAAGAGACGGCCTACACCGTCTCTTTTTTTATTTGAACAGAAAGGAGCATTCCCATGACCAATGAAACAAAGAAGCCTATCCTGCTGGATGGCGTCGAGATCTCCGACCCTGCAGCTCTGGAAGATCTGACGCCGCAGGAGCTGGCCGCAGGCTGTACCTTTACGCTGGACGGAAAGGAGGTAACGGTGCATGGCGGCGACAAATAAAGTCCGTGAGGAGCTGGCGCAGGTGTTCTTAGCTGCCCTGAAGGAGGATCGGATCCCGTGGCGTGCTTGCTGGACGCAGGGGCGTCCCTATAACGCCGTTTCCGGCAGGCGCTATAAAGGCGTCAACACGCTGCGGCTCTCCATGCTGGCCGACGAACGGGGCTATACAGATCCTCGCTGGTGTACCTTCCAGCAGGCCAAAGAGAAAGGCTGGAAGATCCGTAAGGGCGAACACGCCACCAAGGTCGAATACTGGGCTATGTATGATGCGGAGGAGAAAAAGCTGCTGAGCTGGGACGAGGTCAAGCGCATGATGCGGGACGACCCCGATACAACCGACAAGCTCCAACTGCGCAGTTATATCTCTCTTGTGTTCAACGGAAGCCAGATCGAAGGCATCCCTGCCCTGCAGCAGCGGCAGACGACAGATATAGGCGATTTGCGCCGGCAGCGTGATACCCTGCTGGCGAATATGCAGCTGGCCTATCGGGAGGAAGGCACCCGTGCCTACTACTCCCCCATGGCCGACATGGTGACGCTGCCTCCGGAGGGCAGCTTCGACGATCCATACAGCTACATTTCAACCTTTTTACATGAATGCGGCCACGCCACTGGGCATCCAAGCCGACTGAACCGCCATATCGAGAACCGCTTCGGCAGCGAGGATTACGCACGGGAGGAGCTGCGGGCGGAGATCGCCATCGCCTTCGTTTCGCAGGAGCTGGGGCTGGAGATGACCCAAAAGGCCATGGACGAGCATTTCAACCTGCACAAAGCCTATATTCAGAGTTGGATCGAGATGCTGGAAAAAGATCCGCAGGAGCTGTTCGTTGCCATCAAGGACGCCAACAGCATCGCCAATTACCTGATGGAAAAGGGCGAGTTCCTACAAGAAAAGCGGCAGATCCGGCAGCCAGAGCGTCAGGACACCAAGTACATTCCCACCGACATGATCGAGCTTGCCCGCAGCCAGGATGTGTTTGATGTTCTTCAGCGTACCGGAGAGCCGCTGGTCAAGAAGGACGGACAGTGGCGCTCTGTGGAGCATGACAGTCTGGTAGTGACCCCCGGCAAGGGCTACTACTGGTTTTCGCGCTCAGAGGGCAGCAAAAGCCCCATCGACTACTTCGTCAATGTCCACGGCATGAGCTTTCAGGAGACCGTCAAAACAGTGCTGGACGCCATCAACAGGGATATTACATACACGCAGCAGCCGGTGCAGGAGCAGCGGCCTGCCAAGAACCCCAGATTCCGGCCGATGCCACGGGCAAAATCAAATCTTGACGCCTACAATTACCTCGCGCAAGAGCGGGGGCTGGATGCGCAACTGGTGCATGGCCTGATGGAGAAGGGCATCATTTACCAGACTGATAAATATAAAAATGTCACCTTCGTTGGCACAGACTTTGACGGCGCGGTAGTCAGCCAGTTCGCCCGCTGCTATGACGAGGATTCCGGCGCCAGTAAATTCCGCCGCTTTGATGCATGGGGCAGCTCTAAGGCCTACCGCTTCCGCATCGAGAACCCAACCTGTCCCCGCTGCAATGTCTTTGAAAGCGAGATCGACCTGCTCTCTTACCTCTCCCTGCGGCCAGAAACAGAGCGCACAGAGAACTATATCTCTCTGGGCGGCGTATCCTCCAAGGCGCTATACACCTACCTGCAGCACCGGCCGGACACTACCCAGATCAACATTTGCACCGATAACGATAAGGCCGGCGAAAATTTCGCCAAGGCAATGCATATGCGGCTGGGGGATAACTATGAGGTTTCCCGTGAAGCGGCGCCCATTGGCAAAGACTGGAACGAAACCTTGGTACGGCTGCGGGATCTGAAAGAAAACTGGGAGCACGAGACCAACGACCCAGAGACGGAGGAATGGCGGGATCGGCTGACACCGCAGGAGGCGAAGATCGTAGCCGCATGGGACGATGGTTTTGATTTCGGTCTGGCTCGCATGGCTGCCGACACAATTGCCCACACGCAGAATGACCTCGGCATGAGGAGCGCCTTGGCCAAGCTCAATCCCGTGGAACAGGAGCAAGTGCAAGACCCTTTCGGCCAAAAGGATGAGGAGTGGACATACTGACAGTCCTTGTCCAATAGGTAAATAAACAAAATAGCAGCGGCAGCCAAAAGGGCTGCCGCTGCTCACATCTTAGGAGATATATTAAATGAAAAAACATATGAGAAAGAGCTACTTCAAAGCCCCGAATAGTCTTATCTGCAATGATGCACTCAGCTTCACCGCCCGCCGAGTGGGTATGGTGTTCTTCGCCTACTGCAACGCACTGGGCGGCTGCCGCAAAAGCTATGAGACCATTGCAGCTCTCGCACGCTGCAGCGTGGCCACCGCCGTCAAGGCCGTACGGGAGCTGCAGGAGGCAGGATATATTGCCGTTAAGAACACCAAGTATTACAGCGGCAAGCTGGAGCGCACCGTCTACGGGAAAAACACCTACACCGTCGATCTGGCGCTGCTGCAGCAAGGTTACACCATCTTTAACCGCGCTATATTCTCTCAGGAATTGACCGACTCTGCCTTTATCGTGTTCTGCGCAGTTGTTATCTGCGCCGGCAATGAGAGCCGTGCGTTCCCCAGCATTTCTGCGCTGCAAAAGAAAACCGGCGCAGTACGCTCCACCGTCTGCGCCGGTTTAAAGTTGCTCAAAACCCTCAAAAACTTGCTTGTGCAGCTCTGTGTGAAGAAGAACCGTGAGCATACAGCGAACTCCTACATCCTCTGCAATACCTCGGTTTTCTGCATTCAGCATACCGCAGGGGAGGAGATCTGTCAAGCCCCAGTCGAGGGTTTTTCGCTGAGAGGGGTAGTCCGAAATTTAGAAAATAAGGTTAAGACTCAGATAACGAGGGTATTAAATTACCTGTTGAAGAAAGGCTTACTTACCGTCTAACGAAGTGTCTACGATAGAAGAACAGAGGTAAAAACACCAAAAAAATCTTTTCTCACACCCGCCCCCGGCGCAGGTCACAGGTCTGCTCCCAGCTCCAGCAGCAGGGGGGCCCTGTGCGTAAACTCCGCCAGGAGTTTTCCACGGGGGGTAATTGCTGCGGTCGTTACGACGCTGGCGGCCTGATATGGCAGCCGGCGTGTCTGCAAAAGTCCACTTTTTGAGAGTTGCCACCTTCGCCCGATTATGCTAAGATGACCGTAGAAAGGAGATATACCATGAGCATTGAGCGCAAAAAATGGAATATTCTGGATGGCGTTGAGTTCTCTGATCCAGAGGAGCTGGAGGAGCTCGGGACATTGGGAGCTTTGATTGAAGACTCTGGCTACACATTGGACGGAAAGGAGCTACCGAATCCGGACAGCGAACTGGAGGATGCAGAGCATGAGGCCGCAGCCACTGACATCAGGTACTCCTCCGAGGATGTACTGAAAGCCATGCGTGAAGCGGTCGAAGGCTCGGCACGCATATAGGTGCGCCGAGCTGACCCACTCCGCAATGGGGCGCACCGGCCGTTTAACAAGACCTCTGCATTTGCTATAACGAACACAAAGAGAGTATATCAATACTGCCATTTTTTTCGAGAAAGCAGCCGCAAGGCTGCTTTTATGGTTATTTTTTTGGTTTTGGAACAAGAGGCAAGTGCTTAAAAAACAGGAAAATTTCTCCTATAGCTAAAAAAATATGTTTACTTCCCTGCTAATTTTGATTATAATATTAGCAAGAAAGGAGTGGACGCATGACAGACTATGAACAGCTCGATCTGCTTTTCGAGAAAAATAACGGGATCGTCAAAACTGCTCAGGTTTTGGAAAGCGGCATTACTAAGTCCACATTCTATGCCTACGCCAAGCAGCGCGGCGTGGAACAGGCCGCGCACGGCGTTTATGTTTCGCCTGACGCATGGACGGACGCTATGTACTTGCTGCACCTTCGCTGTGCGCAGGCCGTATTCTCCCATGAGAGCGCATTATTCTTCCATGACCTAACCAACCGGGAGCCGAGTCCGTATTCCATCACGGTCAAGACCGGCTACAATCCTGCCAGCCTGCAAGCGGACGGCATTAAGGTCTATACCATCAAGAAGGAATTACATGATGTGGGGATCGTCACGATGAACACGCCGTTCGGTAACCCGGTTCCCGTCTATGATATGGAGCGCACCATCTGTGACCTGATCCGCAGCCGCAGCGGGATCGAGATGCAGACTTTTCAGGATGCGCTCAAGCAATACGCAAAGCGAAAAGACAAGGACTTGCGGAAGCTGATGCGCTACGCGCAGATGTTCCGTGTTGAAAAACTGCTTCGGCAGTATTTGGAGGTACTTTTATGATAAAAACTGCACGGCAGCTCAAAGACCTGATCCGCACATGGAAAAGCTATGGCAGGCGTACCAGAAGAAGTTCTCCTACGCTGCAGATCTGTCGTGGCATACGGTCATGAATTCAATCCGCGGCCTTTATGGAGTAGCACAAGAATAATGGCTTAACAAATATGTATTAAACACTGCTTCTGCATTCAAAATACGGTTGACAGCAGGCTACAATTGTAGTACAATGTAATATATAAAGGAGATGAATCTGCCTATGAGCTTTTCCATTCGATTGACAGAGCAAGAAAAAAACCTTGCCGAAAGCTATGCGAAGCTCCACTCTATATCCTTGGGTGAGGCTTTTAAGCAGGCGCTTTTTGAACGCATTGAAGATGAATACGATGTGACGGTAGCGCAGGATGCATATAAAGAGTATGTCGAGGATGGCCGAAAGAGCCGGCCGATTTCGGAGCTTTGGAGAGAACTGGATCTATGATTTACAGCATTGAGACTACCGCTCGGTTTGACAAAGAGTTCAAGAAGCTGGACAGATATACCCAGCGTATGATTAAAGGCTGGATCGAAAAGAATCTGCAGAACTGTCAAAACCCACGCCTGCACGGAAAGGGGCTGACTGCCAACCGCAGCGGACAGTGGAGGTACAGGATTGGCGACTATCGCCTCCTCTGCCAGATCGACGATGGCAAGCTGGTGATCCTGGCTTTATCTGTGGGGCACCGGCGAGAGGTATACGGAAGCTGAGTGTACCCGTAGGCTCGAATCAAATAAAAAAACACTTGCCTTTTACGGAAAAAGCAAGTATACTGTCTGTAACAAGTCAATAAACGATAAGCGCCACTTGCGGTTCCAGCCGCAAATGGCGCCAACTCGGACGATGAAAGGACCATCGTGAGAGCATTTGTATCGTTGTTTCTGTGGTGCCCACAGTACAAGCATCGTAGCACCACTGAGCATAAATGGCAAGTCTTTTTCGATGGTGCAATCGTCGGAAAAGGCTTGTCTTTCTTGTTAGTAAAGCTGTAGGAGCAGCTTCACTATACAAAACTGAATGATCGTCCCGGTCAAATACAAGCGCATCTCTCGGAGCTTCGCCACGACATGAGCGGCGCCGCTGCTTCCATCAGCGGTCACGGCAGATGAAACGCAAAGGACAGATAGAGAGTCTGCCCTGCGAGAACGAATACATTGTTCTCGTTGACAACATGGTGAGGCCTTTGCAGAAGTGCAGAAAGGGCGCAGGCATAGGAATGGATCCGGGGAAGAACGACACACACGCACGCACGATCAAACATTTTGTTTTGGAAATATTTTCCAAAATCACTATATTGAAGCGCAGGGGATCTGCCTTATGACAGATCCCCTCGCACCTCATTTGGAGGTGACACCCGGATTTGAACCGGGGAATGAGGGTTTTGCAGACCCTTGCCTTACCACTTGGCTATGTCACCGAATGACAGAGAGAACCGAAGTCCTCTCTGTGTTTGGAGCGGGCGACGAGGCTCGAACTCGCTACCTCGACCTTGGCAAGGTCGCGCTCTACCAGATGAGCTACGCCCGCAAATGGTGCCTCCGGTCGGAGTTGAACCAACGACACGCGGATTTTCAGTCCGCTGCTCTACCAACTGAGCTACAGAGGCGTATGGCGACCAAGATGGGGCTCGAACCCACGACCTCCAGCGTGACAGGCTGGCGTTCTAACCAACTGAACTACTTGGCCATATTTTTGGTGGGAACAACTGGACTCGAACCAGTGACCCCCTGCTTGTAAGGCAGGTGCTCTAACCAGCTGAGCTATGCTCCCGCTTTCAGCCGTTCCACTCGTAACGACAGGGTTTATTATACCGAAAATCCGCCCTGTTGTCAACACCAAAAATCGTATTTTACCAATTATTTTTTCTTCTCCAGGTCGTCGATCAATTGCTGCAGTTCCGCGCCGTCAAACTCATACACCGCGTCGCAGAACTGGCAGGTCATCTGGCAGGACCCTTGCTCGTGGAGAATGTTCTTCAGCTCCTCCGCCCCCAGGGAGATCAGCGCCCGCTCCACCCGCTCGCGGCTGCAATAGCACTTATACTCCACTGGGTCAGACTCCAAAATCTTCACATCGAAGTCGGACAAAACGGTTTTCAGCAGGTGCTCCGGGTCTGGGTCCTTGTCCAAAATGGCGGACACATTCCCCGCCGCTAGAACGCCGCCCTCCACCTTGGTGATGGTGTCCTCGTCGGCGCCGGGCATCAACTGAATGAGATACCCCCCGGCGGCCCGGACGCTTTGGTCCCGCTCAATGAGCACCCCCAGCCCGCAGGCCGTGGGGATCTGCTCCGACTCCACAAAATAGCTGGCAATGTCCTCGGCGATCTCGCCGCCCAGCAGGTCCACGGTGCCCACGTATGGCTCCTTCATGTTCAGGTCCTTGATAACGGTCATGGTGCCGCCCTCGGCGCCCACCGCCGTGCCCACATCCAGCTTGCCGTCGGGCCGCAGAGGCAGGTCCACCTGGGGATTAGCCACATAGCCCCGTACATTCCCCACAGGGTCGGACACGGCCAAAATAGTGCCCAAAGGCCCGGTGCCCTTGATTTGCAAAGTAAGGCTGGCACCCTGACCCTTCAGGGCGTTGCCCATCATGGCGCAGCCGGCCAGGGTACGGCCCAGGGCCGCCGTAGCCACGGGCAAGGTCTTGTGAATTTGCCGGGCGCGCTCGGTAAGGCCCCGGCTGCTGATGGCCGCCGCCTGGACCATGCCATCGGAGGTGATGGCTCTTACAATTCTATCGCTCATAGCTTGAAAATTCCTTTTATACATTACATATAATATGGTATGCGGCGGGTTTTGTCGCCCCGCCCTACAAAAAAATCACTCCCGGGTGCAGCAGAAATAAACCCGCTGCTCGCCGTCCTTGGGCCCCCGCAAACGGCAGTCGCCATACACGCGGATGTTCCCGAACCCGGCCTCCCGGAGCCAGCCCGTCAGCTCCTCCGGGGCATAGTACCGCTGCCTGTGCAGCTCCGTGTCCCGGCGGTAGTGCCCGTCCGTCCCCTTGCGGAACAAGTCTACCCAATACGAGCAGATATTCCGCCGAAACTCCGTGCGCCACACGCAGTAGCTCTCCTCCGTCTCGTCCAGAAACACCTGTCCATCCAGGCTCTGAAACTTAGCCAGGGTATTCACATCGAAGATCAGCTCCCCGCCCGGCGCGATGAACAAATGCAGCCGCTGAAAGGTCCGCTGCACATCGGCGGGGGCGGTGAGGTAGTTGAGGCTGTCCAGGCAGCAGATGGCCGCGTCCACCGTGCCATAGAGGTCCAGCTTGGGCATGGACTGGTGCAGGAAGATGGGCGCAACGCCCTCCACATTCCCGCTTTTCATCATGGCGGCTGCCAGCATCTCCTCCGAGGCGTCCGCGCCGATCATCTCGTAGCCCCGGCCGGTCAGCAGCCAGGTCATGGTGCCGGTGCCGCAGGCCAGATCCAGCACCGTGCGCACCGGGATACGGCTGCGGGCAAAGAGCTTTTCCAAATAGTCCGCCCGCTTTTCGTACCCCACATCCCCGGTGAGGGAGTCGTAGGCCCCGGCCAGGCCCTGGTAAGCGTTCATTCCTCACCGCTCTCCTTCATCTTCTCCAGGATACTCTCGTAGCCCCCGGCCCCGTTGAGCAGGGACCGGTTCACCCGGCTGATGGTGGCGCTGGAGGCCCCGGTCTTTTCCAAGATCTCATTATAGATCATGCCGTTGTTCAGCAGCGTAGCCACCTCGAACCGCTGCTCCATGGAGCGCATTTCGGAGATGGTGCACAGGTCCTGGAAAAAGTTGTAGCACTCCTCCTCGGTCTCCAGCTTCAAAATGGCCTTATACAGCAGGTCGCTCTTCTGTTTGGTGGCAATTTTCGACTTGGCAGGATGCAGCATGGCGTTCGCCCTCCTTTATATTTCATTATAATTTTACCATTTTAGTTCGTGAAAGTAAAGCGCCGGGGCAAAAATAATTCGTAACAAATTTGTAAACTTTGTGAAATTGCCCTTTACCTGCCGCCCCTTTTCCTGTAAAATAATGCAGATGAAAACAGCATACCATCGACTGAGAACGGCAAAAAGCGCTGCAAAGGCGCGCTGGCAGTTGTGTTTGCCCCTGTCAACCGATGGTAGAAATCGAGGCTATACTATGAGGTTCTTCCAGAAAATGGGCAACGCACTTTCCCGCTTCATGTACGGGCGCAACGGAGTCGATTCGTTGGGCTGGGCCTCCCTGGTGCTGGTGCTGCTGCTGGACACGGCGGAGCTGCTGGTCCGGGGCCGGAGCGACACCGCCCGGATGATCCTCTCCATACTGAGCTTTCTTCTTATGGTGTGGACCCTCTACCGAATGTTTTCCCGCAGCCTCCCCAAGCGCCGCCGCGAAAACGCCTGGTTCCTCACTAAGGTCATAAACCCCGTGAAAAACCGCAAGGCCCGCAGCCGGGATAAAGACCACAAATACTTCACCTGCCCCTGGTGCCGCACCGTCTGCCGCGTGCCCCGGGGCAAGGGCAAGATCATCATCACCTGCCCCAAGTGCGGCGCCTCCATCCACGGCAAAAGCTGAATCCATAAATTCCCGACCCTCACCCGCCCGGTGGGGGCCTTTTTTTGCATTTTACCCTTGCAAACAGATGTTCTATCCTGTACAATAGAGGAAAGAACCGAGAGGGGAGGGGAGACCGTGGCGGAAAAAGTGTATGTAGCCATCGATTTGAAATCGTTCTACGCTTCGGCGGAGTGCGTTTCCCGGGGCCTGGATCCCCTGCGTACCAATTTGGTGGTGGCCGACGCCTCCCGGACGGAAAAAACCATCTGCCTGGCCGTGTCCCCCTCCTTGAAGGGCTACGGCATCTCCGGCCGGGCCCGGCTTTTTGAGGTGGTGCAGAAGGTGGAGGCGGTGAACCGGGAGCGACAGAAGCGCTACCCGGCCCACAAGCTCTATGTCCGGGAGTACGACGACCGCCGCATCCAGGCAGACCCCTCCCTGGCCCTGGACTACATCATCGCCCCGCCGAGAATGGCCTATTACATGGAGATTTCCACCCAAATTTATCAAATCTACCTGCGCTATGTGGCCCCGGAGGACATTCATGTGTACTCCATCGACGAGGTGTTCATCGACGCCACCAACTACCTGCCCCTGTACGGCCTGGACGCCCGTGGCTTTGCCCGCAAGCTCATGGCGGCGGTCCTCAAGGAGACGGGTATCACCGCCACCGCAGGCATCGGCCCCAACCTGTTTTTGTGCAAGGTTGCCATGGATGTGGGGGCCAAGCACATAAAGCCCGATAAAAACGGCGCCCGCATCGCGGAGCTGAGCGAGCAGAGCTTCCGGGAAAAGCTGTGGTCCCACCGCCCGCTGACGGATTTTTGGCGGGTGGGCAAGGGTTACGCCAAAAAGCTGGAGGCCAACGGCATGTACACCCTGGGCGATGTGGCCCGGCGGTCCCTGACGGACGAGGACCTGCTCTACCGCCTTTTCGGCGTGGGCGCGGAGCTGCTCATCGACCACGCCTGGGGTTGGGAGCCGGTGACCCTGGCAGACATCAAATCTTACCGGCCCGAAAAATGCTCCATGGGCGCGGGCCAGGTGCTCTCCTGCCCCTACCCGGCGGATAAGGCCCGCCTGGTGGTCCGGGAGATGGCCGACGCCCTGGCCTTGGACCTGGTGCAAAAACGGGTGGTGGCGAAGCAGCTGGTGCTCACCGTGGGCTACGACCGGGCGGGCAGCACCCAGGGCTACACCGGCCCCCTGACCACCGACCCCTATGGCCGCAGCATCCCCAAGCCCGCCCACGGCACGGAGCATCTGCCCCGTCCCACCGCCTCCTCCCGCTATATCATCGATGCCGCCATGACCCTCTTTGACCGCATCGTGGACACGCGCCTGCCCGTGCGCCGCATGAGCCTGGTGGCCGACCAGGTGACGGCGGAGGAGCTGGCCCTCGCCCCGCCCCAGCCGGAGCAGCTGGACCTGTTCACCGACTATGCGGCGCGAGAGAAGCAGCAGGCGGCGGAGCAGGAGGCCCTGGAGCGGGAAAAGCAGCTCCAGCAGGCGGTGCTGCATATTAAAAATAAGTACGGAAAAAACGCCATTTTGAAGGGCATGAATTTTGAGCCCGGGGCCACCGCCGCCCAGCGCAACCGGCAGATCGGCGGCCACAAGGCGTAAAAGATCAGACGCGAAAGGAGAAAACCATGGGCGCGTACGACGACATTCTGCACCTACCCCACCACCGCTCGGAAAAGCACCCGCCTATGTCCATGCGGGAGCGGGCGGCCCAGTTCTCATCCTTCCGGGCCTTGACGGGCTACGAAGACGCCATCGGCGAAACGGTCCGCCTCACGGACGAGCGCATAGAGCGCAGCGAGGAGGAGCAGCAGCACCTGGACGCTATCTTACAGAACCTGGAGCGCCGCCTGCCCGAAAAGCCCCTCATCACCGTCACTTATTTCCAACCCGACCCCCGCAAATCCGGCGGCACCTACCTCCGCCGCACCGCTCCCCTCCGCGCCATAGACCGCCCCAACAGCCGCCTGATCTTCACCGACAAATCCGAACTCCCCCTGTCCGACATCTTCGACCTCTGGGAAGACCCCTAAATCCGTAGGGGCGACCCTCGCGGTCGCCCGCCCCACCGCACGACTTGAAACCGTCCGTAGGGGCGGACGCCTCTGTCCGCCCGTCCGCACCAGCTCCCGGTCCCTCCGTAGGGGCGGGGTTCTACCCCGCCCGCCAACTACCGCACCTCTTGTTACCCCTCCGTAGGGGGCGGCGGTTGCCCACCGTCGTGCCAGCCGATTCCCGGCCACTGTTGTGGCCGCCAATCGGGGCACTTCCTCGAAATCGGCTCGCTTACCGCACCCCTTGTCATGCGTGGGGCGGGGTGCCCTCACCCCACCGCCGTCTGCCCACCGCACCACAGGCAGGGCACATGGGCCCTGCCCTACAAAATAATAATATAATGTAGGGCGGGACCCGTGTGTCCCGCCGCCCCACCGCACCCCCTGCAAAAACCCCTGTCATTGCGAGGGCGCTTCGCGCCCGTGGCAATCCGTCCCCATCCTTCCACTTTTTCGTTTTTCCCTATTTGATTCCATCCAAAAACCACCCCGGCAAATGCAAACGCACTTGCCGGGGCATTTCCATATAAAAATTTCTCACACACTCAACTGATCGTCCAGCACCAGCCCGGGGTTGTGCTTGGTCAGGAACCCCAGCGACCACGCCCCGCAGTACGCGATAAAATATCGGTCCTTAAAGTCCTGCAAGACTCGCGAATCCGTACACAGCGTCATGTCCTGGTAGTCCCCCTCGTAGCTCTTAATGCGGATCAGGTGGCTGTACGGCAGCCCCTCCATCCGCAGCTCCACGCCGTACTCGCTGCGCATGCGGTACTCAAACACATCAAATTGCAGCGAACCGACCACGCCCACCACAATGTCCTCGTACCCGCTGCCCGGGAACTTGAAAATTTGAATAGCGCCCTCCTGGGCGATCTGCTGCACGCCCTTGATGAACTGCTTGCGCTTCATGGTGTCCTTGGGCGACACGGACCGAAACAGCTCCGGCTCAAAGGACGGAATGCCGGAATAGCGGAACCTCTTCCCCGGCACCGTAATGGTGTCGCCGATGGAGAAAATACCCGGGTCAAACACGCCGATGATGTCCCCGGCGTAGGCCTCGTCCACGATCTCCCGCTCCGCCGCCATCATAGCCTGGGGCTGGGAAAGCCGCATTTTCTTCCCCGACTGCACATGGTAATACTCCGCGTCCCGCTCAAATTTCCCGGAGCAGATACGCATAAAGGCCAGCCTATCCCGGTGGGCCTTATTCATATTGGCCTGAATTTTGAACACAAAGGCGGAGAAATCCGGGGAAAATGCGTCTACCACGCCCTCGTCGCTCTCCCGGGACAGGGGCGGCGTGGTCATGCGCAGAAAGGACTCCAAAAACGGCTCCACGCCGAAGTTGGTCAAAGCCGAACCGAAGAAAACAGGGGAGAGCTTGCCGCACTGCACGGCCTCCAGGTCAAATTCCGCCCCCGCACCCAGCAGCTCCACATCGTCCCGCAGGATGCCCGTCAGCTTCTCGCCGATGAGCTCCGGCAGCGTCGGGTCGTCCAGCTCCGCCTCGGTGACGGCGGCCTTCCGGGCGTGTCCCGCATCAGTGAAGTGCAAAATGCGCTTCTTCTCCCGGTCGTACACCCCCTGAAACTCGTTGCCGCAGCCGATGGGCCAGTTCACGGGATAGGTGGCGATGCCCAGCTCCCGCTCCACCTCCTCGCACAGCTCCAGCGGATCCCGGGTCTCCCGGTCCATCTTGTTCACGAAGGTGAAAATGGGGATGTGCCGCAGGGCGCAGACCTTAAAGAGCTTCCGGGTCTGGGGCTCCACGCCCTTGGCCCCGTCAATGACCATCACCGCGCTGTCGGCGGCCATGAGGGTGCGATAGGTGTCCTCGGAAAAGTCCTGGTGGCCGGGGGTGTCCAGGATGTTGATGCAGAACCCGTCGTGACGGAACTGCATCACCGATGAGGTGACGGAAATGCCGCGCTGCTTCTCGATCTCCATCCAGTCGGAGGTGGCGGCCCGGGCGCGCTTGCCCTTCACCTCGCCCGCCTGGGCGATGGCCCCGCCGTAGAGCAGGAATTTCTCCGTTAATGTAGTTTTACCGGCGTCCGGGTGGGAGATGATGGCAAAGGTCCGCCGCCGGGATATTTCTTCTTTCAATGAGGCCATAGGCTCCTCCTCCTAAGCAAAACGCAGAATCCCATATATTATATACAAAATTTGGAGAAAAGTCTATAAATATCGAAAAAAATCTGCAAAAAAAGACGCTTCCCCAAAAGGGAAAGCGTCTTCATAGATTTTCTCACAGCACCTTGCTCAAAAAATCCTGCAATCTGGGGTCCTTGGGGCTGTCGAACAGCTCCGCCGGGCTGCCCTCCTCCAGAATTTTGCCCTCGGCCATGAACACCACCCGGTCGGCGACCTCCCGGGCAAAGCCCATTTCGTGGGTCACCACCGCCATGGTCATGCCCTCTTTGGCCAGGTCCCGCATCAGGTCCAGCACCTCGCCCACCATTTCCGGGTCCAGTGCGCTGGTGGGCTCGTCAAAGAGCATCACCTCCGGGTCCATCGCCAGGGCCCGCACGATGGCGATACGCTGCTTCTGCCCGCCGGAGAGCATGTTGGGGTATTCGCCCGCCTTGTCCGCCAGGCCAATGCGCTCCAGCAGCTCCATGGCCTGCTTCTGTGCCTCCTCCGAGGACTTTTTCTTCAGCGCCAGGGGCGCCATAGTGATGTTTTGCAGCACGGTCTTGTGTGGGAAGAGGTTAAAGTGCTGGAACACCATGCCCATCTTCTGCCGGTGCAGGTTGATGTCCACGGACTTGTCCGCCAGGTCCACGCCGTCAAAAATGATCTGCCCGCTGGTGGGCTCCTCCAGCAGATTCAGCGACCGCAGCAGGGTGGACTTGCCGGAGCCCGAGGGCCCGATGATGGCCACCACTTCGCCCTGGGTAATGTCCAGGTTGCAGTCGTTCAGCGCCTTCACGGTGCCGTTGTTGAACTCCTTCACCAGGTGCTGCACGGAGATCAGCTTATTGCTTGTCGCCACGACGCATCCTCCTTTCAATGGCTTCGATGGCCTTGGAGGCCGGGTAGTTGATGCAGAAATAGATGATAGCCGCCAGCACATAGGGGGCCAGGGTGATGTAGCTGTTGCCGGCCACAGCCTGGGCGGTGTACATGATCTCCGCCATGCCCAAAACGGAGCAGATGGAGCTCTCCTTCACCATGGTCACGATCTCGTTGGCCAGGGCGGGCAGCACATTTTTGATGGCCTGAGGCAGCACCACCAGCTTCATGCTCTGCCAGGAGGACAGGCCCAGGGACCGTGCGGCCTCCGTCTGCCCCTTGTCCACGGCTAAAATGCCCGCCCGGAATATCTCCGCCACATAGGCCGAGCTGTTCAGCGCCAGGGCCACCACGCCCGGAACGAAACGGTTAATGGCGATGAACCCAAACAGCAGCGTCCTGGGGAGCTGAATGTAGTGGAACAGTCCGAAATAGATAATGGACAACTGCACCAGCAGGGGGGTGGAGCGGAAAATAGCGATGTACGCCCCGGAGATCGCCTTGATAAGTCTGTTTTTGCTCAGCCGCATCAGGGCCAGCAGCAGGGCGGGGATCACCGCCAGCAGCACGGACACCACCGCCAGCAGCAGCGTGTACTCAAAGCCGCGCACAAAGGCGGAACCGTATTTTGGTAAAAAGGAAAAATTAAAAAAATCGGTGTTGTCCATGTTGACAAACAGATTATTCAACGACATAGACGGAGCATCCTTTCAAAATATCTGTATAGCACACATGCGTGCAAGGCCGTAGCCTTGCACGCGTGTGGTCAGAGTGTCAAAAAAGCCTCGCAGAGTTTGCCGCCCGCAGGTGGCAAAAAATTGGGATCATTTTCTCTCGCGACATGTGCGTGAGAGAAAATACTT
>CAVJNL010000009.1:0-40300 GCA_963650985.1 Clostridium sp. CAG:413 | reverse complement strand
CATCGGAGTTTTTTCAATCTAAAAGTGTTGCACTTGCTTGACAATCTGCCGGGGCACGGCGCAGCCGTGACTGGGGGATTCGTTTTCCCCACCGCACCCGCAGGGCCCGCGACCCTCCCCCGCAAAAATTACCATTGTAGGGCGGCACCCATGTGTGCCGCCGCCCCCCCGCACCCCTCGTTACGCACCCCAATCCCCCCCAAAAACCACACTCTCAACGAAAGGAGGCCCTCCCACATGGTCGTTACCGTGCGCTCCCTGGGCCTGGGCGGCATCCGCGGCTATGAGGTGAGCGTAGAGTGCTTCCTCTCCGGCGGCCTGCCCGGCATCGACATCGTGGGCCTGCCCGACGCGGCGGTAAAGGAATCCCGCGAGCGGGTCCGCGCCGCCATCAAGAGCTGCGGTGCCAAATACCCCGTCAGCCGCATCACCGTGAACCTGGCCCCCGCCTCCCAGCGTAAGGAGGGCACGGTCTATGACCTGCCCATTCTCCTGGGCATCCTGGCCGCCGAGGAGGAACTGCCGCCGCTCCCCGATGATGCCGCCTTCCTCGGCGAGCTGAGCCTCACCGGCAGCCTCCGCCCCGTCAGCGGCGTCCTGCCCATGGCCGTGGCCGCCCGCCGCCTGGGTATTCGCCAGCTCTACCTCCCGGCCCAGAACGCCGCCGAGGCCACCCTGGCCCAGGGCCTCACCGTCTACCCGGTGGAAAATGTGGCCCAATTGGTCTCCCATCTTCGGGGCCAAACCGCCCTCGCCCCCGCCCCCGTTTGGCAACCCCAGTCCCAGGCCCAAAAGCCCCAGCCGGATTTTTCCGATGTCATGGGCCAGGAGACGGTGAAGCGCGCCCTGGAAATCGCCGCCGCCGGAGGTCATAACATTTTGCTTATCGGCTCCCCCGGGTCCGGCAAGTCCATGCTGGCCCGCCGCCTGCCCTCCATCCTCCCCGATATGACCCGGGAGGAGTCCTTGCAAACCACGGAAATTTACTCCGTCGCGGGCCTTACGGACGCCCGCCATCCCCTGGTGACCCACCGTCCCTTCCGAAGCCCCCACCATACCGCCTCCGCCGTGTCCCTCACCGGCGGCGGCGCGGTACCCAAGCCCGGGGAAATTTCCCTGGCCCATAACGGCGTCCTGTTCCTGGACGAGCTGCCCGAGTTCGATAAATCCGCCATGGAGACTCTGCGCCAGCCCCTGGAGGACGGCGTGGTGACCATCACCCGGGCCTCCGGCTCCCTGACCCTCCCCAGCCGCTTCATGCTGGTGTGCGCCATGAACCCTTGCCGCTGCGGCTGGTACGGCCACCCGGACCGCAAATGCACCTGCACCCAGCGCCAGGTGGAGAGCTACATGCGCCGCATCTCCGGCCCGCTGTTGGACCGCATCGACCTGCATATCCAGGTCCCGTCCGTGGACTACGATTCCATGCGCCGCAAGGAGACCCCCGAGACTTCCCGGGAGGTGCAAAAGCGCGTCAACGCCGCCCGAAAAATTCAGCAGCAGCGCTACGCCGGCACCGACGTCTCCTGCAACGCCTATATGGCCCCGTCCATGATCGGAAAGTATTGCACCCTGGACGAAAAGTGCGAAGCCATCCTCCGCAGCGCCTTCGACCGCCTGGGCCTCACAGGCCGCAGCCACGACCGCATTCTAAGAGTAGCCCGCACCATAGCCGACCTCTCCGCCTCCGAAACCATCACCCCCGCCCACCTGGCCGAAGCCATCCAATACCGCTCCATCGACATATTAAAATAAGGGATCCAAACCCGCAAAACCCCTCCGTAGGGGCCGATGACCCTGTTGCGGCGCCCAAAATTTCCGCGCTGCCTTACGGCGGACGCTTGAAATTTTGACCGCGGCCACTCGCTCATCTCGCTTCTTCCGCCACTGGCGGCGCTCGATTCGCTCCCCACATCGGCCCGCCCCACTGCACCATCAATAACGCATCCGTAGGGGCGACCCTCGCGGTCGCCCTCCCCTACGCACAACTTGAAATATTCCCTACCCCATCCCTCACTCTATATTAAAATAAGGAGAACCCCCATGCACGAGATCATTCTCTGCAAGCTGGGCGAGGTGGTCCTCAAGGGCCTCAACCGCCACAGCTTTGAAACCAAACTCATGTCCAACCTCCGCCGCCGCACCCAAAAATTCGGCAAATTCAAAATCTACTCCCGCCAGAGCACCATCTATGTGGAGCCCGCCTCCGACGACTGCGACCTCACCGGGGCCTATGCCGCCTGCAAGCAGGTCTTCGGCCTCATCGCCATCGCCCGGGCCGTGCCCTGCCAGAAGAATAAGGAGGCCATTTTGGAGACGGCCAAAGCCTACCTGGGCGACAGCCTCCGCAAGGCCAATAGCTTCAAGGTGGAGAGCAAGCGGGCGGATAAATCCTTCCCCATGAGCTCCATCCAGATCAGCCAGTGGGTGGGCGGCATGCTCCACGATGCCTTCCCCCATCTGAAGGTGGATGTACACACCCCGGAGCTGACGGTCTATGTGGAAATTCGTGAGGACGCGGCCTATGTCCACGCCCCCGCCGAGCCCGCCGCCGGCGGCCTGCCCCTGGGCATGGGCGGCAGCGCCCTGAGCCTCCTCTCCGGCGGCATCGACTCCCCCGTGTCATCCTACATGATGGCAAAGCGCGGCGTGGTGCTGGAGATGCTTCATTTCGCCGCGCCCCCCTATACCTCCGACCTGGCCCGGCAAAAGGTCTTGCAGCTGGCCCGGGAGCTGACACCCTGGTGTGGCCGTATGAGCGTCCATATCGTGCCTTTGACCGAAATTCAGGAGCAGATCCGCAAGCAGTGCCCGGAGGAATATTTCACCCTTATCACCCGCCGCTTCATGATGCGCATTGCCGATAAGCTGGCGAAGGAATTTGATTGCCGCGCCCTCATCACCGGCGAGAATTTGGGCCAGGTAGCCAGCCAGACCATGGAGGCCCTGCGGGTCAGCGAGGATGTGACGGACCTGCCCGTCCTGCGCCCCCTCATCGGCATGGACAAGGAGGAGATCGTCCGCATCGCCCGCCACATCGGCACCTTCGACACCTCCATCCTCCCCTATGAGGACTGCTGCACGGTGTTCACCCCCCGCCACCCCAAGACCAAGCCCCATGTAGAGGAGGTCCGGGAAATTGAAAGCGCCCTGGACATCGACGGCCTGGTCCGGCACGCCATGAGCCGGCGGGAAGTGGTCAAAGTCAAGCTGTAAGGAGCGTTTTTATGACTTATCAAGCGGAGCTTATCGCCGTGGGCTCGGAGCTGCTGCTGGGCAATGTAGCCAATACCGACGCCCAATATGTCTCGGAGAAGCTGGCCTCCGTGGGGGTGGATGTGCTCTACCACACGGCGGTGGGCGACAATCCGGGCCGCCTGCGCCGGGTGACGGACATCGCCCGAAAGCGCTGCAATTTGCTCATTTTCATCGGCGGCCTGGGCCCCACCTATGACGACCTGACCAAAGAAATCATCAGTGCCGCCTTTGGTTTAGAGCTGAAATTTCACCAGGAGGTCATGGCGGAAATTGCCAATTATTTCCAAAATGTTTTCCGCCGGGAAATGCCGGAGTGCAACCGCCGGCAGGCGTTTTTGCCGGAGGGGGCCACGGTTTTTCATAACCCCGTTGGCACCGCCCCCGGCTGCGTTTTCACGGCGGAGGGCGTGACGGTGGCCATGCTCCCGGGTGTCCCCCACGAGTGCCGCTATCTCACGGATCATGCCCTGATTCCCTATCTGAAATCGAAACGAGAGGGCGTAATTTTTTCCCACACCCTCCACAGCTTCGGCCTTACAGAACCGAAAATTCAGGAGCTGCTGGGCGACCTGATGGACAAGGCCGAAAATCCCAGTTTGGCCCCGTACGCCAAGGGCGCGGAGGTGCAGCTTCGGGTGACGGCCAAGGCGGAAACGGCGGAAAAATGCGAGGATTTAATGGCCCCGCTCATTGCCGAAGTGCGGCGGCGTTTGGGCGAAAATTATTACGGCACCGACCTGGGAAGTCCCGAGGAGCACGCCGTAAAAGCGCTGAAGGCCCGGGGCCTCACCGTCTCCGCCGCCGAGAGCTGCACGGGGGGCCTCATCGCCAAACGCATCACGGATGTGCCGGGGGCGTCGTCGGTTTTCCCCGGGGGCGTGGTGTCCTACACCAACGGGATCAAGCACAAAATTTTGGGTGTCCCCGGTGAAATTTTGGAGAAATTCGGTGCAGTTTCGGAGACCGTGGCGATACACATGGCGGAGAACATTCGGTGCATTTCGGGGAGCCATTTGGCCCTGTCGGTGACGGGCCTGGCAGGCCCCGACGGAGACGACCGGGGAAACCCCGTTGGGACGGTCTACATCGGCCTGGCCACCCCGGAGGGGACCGAGGTCACGCACCTGCATCTGCGCGGCAGCCGCGAGAGCATCCGGCAGCAGTCGGCGGACTACGCCCTCGCCCTGCTGAACCGATATTTATACAATGCTGAACAAAAAGCCAAAGGAGAGAAGAAGCATGGCAAGGAATAACGCGCCCAAGGACACCTATACCCGGCAGCAGGAGGCCATTCGCAAGGCCAAGGGCAACCCCAACAAAAACATTCACCACAAGAAAAACAACTCCAACTACGGCGGCGGGGATTACCTGAAGGAAAAGACCGCCCAGAAAACCGAGAAGCCCGAAAAGGCCAAGCTGCCCCTGTGGCTGAAGATCACCCTGGGCGTGCTGTTCGGCGGGCTGGTGGTGGCGCTGATCCTGCGCATGACGGTGTATAAGGACAGCCTGTTTATGAACTATCTGACCTCGCTCCTGCTGGGCGTGGCCTGCGCGGCGCTGTTTTACACCCGGCGCTTCCGGGCCAGCAAGAAGGACGGGAAGCTCTATAATATAGTGTCCGTCATTTTGGCTATCATGGCGGTGATCTACGGCGTCATGGGCCTGGTGGGGCTGATAAGCTATTTCGGAATTGTGTAATTTTCCTGTTGACAAAAGCGGCTTTTGTGGTAAAATGACAAGCAATACAGCATAAATGCGAGGATGGGGATCAGTAACCCCAGGCCATCGGTGCTAAGAGATCCGCCGGTTTGGTGCGAGGCGGAGACCAGGTCTGCGGCGAATATCACCCCGGAGCTTCCGGCTGAACGGAAAATTTTTTCAGTAAGCACGGACGGCGGAGGGCCGTTATCAACCCTCGCCCACGGATGGTGGGACGGAGTGGCCGCCACGGCGGCAACAAGAGTGGTACCGCAGAGGTTTTTTAATCGCCTTTGTCTCTTATGAGAGGCAAAGGTGATTTTTTTTAACTGGCGAAAAAACTTCGTTTTTTCTGCCAAAGGGATTGCAGGCTGCTGCGCGCATAATTTTTGCGCTGAGCGCAAAAATTCCACACTTGCAGCCTGAGAGGAATTTTTCCCCACGCACATGTCGCGGTGAAAAATGATTTGAATTATTTGCCGCCTGCGGGCGGCAAACTCTGCGAGGCTTTTCATTCGTTTTCAATTTTGTTTTCTAAATACACATATATGGAGGTACATCATGGAGTACAAAAGCACACTGAACATGACCAAGAGCGGGTTTCCTATGCGGGCGGGGCTGCCGAAGCGGGAGCCGGAGATGCTCAAGCACTGGGAGGAGCTGGACCTTTACAACGAGCTGCTGAAAAAGAACGAGGGAAAGCCCCTGTTTAACCTGCACGACGGCCCTCCCTTCTCCAACGGCGCGCTGCACATGGGTCACGCCCTGAACAAGTCCCTGAAGGACTTCATCACCCGTATGTACGCCATGCGGGGCTACTATACCCCCTACATCCCCGGCTGGGACAACCACGGCATGCCCATTGAGAGCGCCATCATCAAGCAGAACAAGCTCAACCACAAGGCCATGAGCGTGGCGGATTTCCGCACCGCCTGCCATGAGTTTGCCGACCACTACATTGATGTGCAGCGGGCGGGCTTCAAGCGCATGGGCGTTGTGGGCGACTGGGAGCACCCCTACAAGACCATGGATCCCGGCTTTGAGGCCCAGGAGGTCCGGGTGTTCGGCAAGATGTATCAGAGCGGCCACATCTACAAGGGTCTCAAGCCCGTGTACTGGTGCGCCCACGACGAGACCGCCCTGGCCGAGGCCGAGATCGAGTACAAGGACGATCCCTGCACCACGGTGTATGTGAAGTTCCCCATGAATGACGACCTGGGCAAGCTGGGCCACCTGGATAAGAGCAAGCTCTTCTTCGTCATTTGGACCACCACCATCTGGACCCTGCCCGGCAACCTTGCCATCGCCCTGCATCCCGACGAGAGCTACGCCGTGGTGAAGGCCCCGGGCGGCGAAATGTACATCATGGCCGAGGCCCTGGTGGAGAAGGTCATGAAGATCGGCGGCTTTGACAGCTACGAGATCGTGGAGACCCATGTGGGCTCCTTCTATGAAAATATGCTGGCCAGCCATCCCTTCCTGCCCAAGACCAGCCGCCTGGTGCTGGCCGACTATGTGACTATGGATAGCGGTACCGGCTGCGTCCACACCGCCCCCGGCTTCGGCGCGGACGACTACGAGACCTGCAAGCGCTACGGCATGGACATGGTGGTGCCTGTGGACGACCAGGGCCGCCACACCGACTACGCGGGCAAGTACGCCGGGATGAAGACCGACGAGTCGAACCCCGTCATCCTGGAGGACATGAAGAAGGACGGCTCCCTCTTTGCCAGCGAGGAGATCGTGCACAGCTATCCCCACTGCTGGCGCTGCAAGAATCCCATCATCTTCCGGGCCACGCCCCAGTGGTTCTGCTCGGTGGATTCCTTTAAGGACGAGGCCATCGCCGCCTGCGAGGATGTGCGGTGGGTGCCCGGCTGGGGCAAGGACCGTATGCGGTCCATGATCCTGGAGCGCACCGACTGGTGCATCAGCCGTCAGCGCCGGTGGGGCCTGCCCATCCCCGTGTTCTACTGCAAGGACTGCGGAAAGCCCATCTGCACCGAGGAGAGCATCGAGGCTGTGGCGTCCCTGTTCGAGAAGAAGGGCTCCAACGCCTGGTTTGACATGGAGGCCGAGGACATTCTGCCTAAGGGCTTCACCTGCCCCCACTGCGGCAAGAGCGCCGGCTTTGAGAAAGAGACGGACACCCTGGACGGCTGGTTCGACTCCGGCTCCACTCACTTCGCCGCCATGGAGCGGGACCAGGGCTTTTGGCCCTCCACCATGTACATCGAGGGTCTGGACCAGTATCGCGGCTGGTTCCAGAGCTCCCTGCTGGTGGCCGTGGGCGCCCTGGGCCGCGGCGCTCCCTTTAAGGAGTGCGTGACCCACGGCTGGACCGTGGACGGCGAGGGCAAGGCCATGCACAAGTCCCTGGGCAACGGCATGGATCCGGCGGAGATCTTCGACAAGTACGGCGCCGACCTGCTACGCCTGTGGGCGGGGTCCTCGGACTACCATGTGGATGTGCGCTGCTCGGACGAGATCTTCAAGCAGCTCTCCCAGAACTATCTGAAGTTCCGCAACACCTGCAAGTTCTGCCTGGATAACCTGGTGAATTTCGACCCCAACGACCTGGTGAAGCCTGCGGATATGCTGCCGCTGGACAAGTGGGCTGTGACCCGGCTCAACGACCTCATCGGCAAGGTCTTTGGCTGGTATGACAACTACGAGTTCCACTCTGTGTCCCACGCCATCAACGACTTCTGCGTGGTGGACCTGAGCTCGTTCTACTTTGACATCATCAAGGACCGGCTGTACTGCGACGAGGCGGAGGGCCTGGAGCGGCGGAGCGCACAGACGGCGCTGTATCTCATCCTGGATGCCATGACCCGGATGTTCGCGCCCATCCTGGCCTTCACCTGCGACGAGGTGTGGCTGGCTATGCCCCACCGGGCGGAGGATGACGGGCGGAATGTCCTCTTTAATGAGATGGTGCAGCCCTACACCGAGTACGCCCTCTCCGGCGAGGAAATGGCCAAGTGGGGACGCATTGCCGCCCTGCGCAGCGCTGTGAACGGCGCACTGGAGCAGGCCCGGGCGGACAAGGTCATCGGCAAGAGCCTGGAGGCCGCCGTGGACCTGACCGTGCCGCAGGAGGACGCTTTCCTGGCGGAGATGGACGAGGAGGAAGTGGCAGACCTGTTCATCGTGTCCCAGGTGAAGCTGACCGTGGGCGACGGGGTGAAGGTGGCCGTGGAGACCGCCCAGGGCGCCAAGTGCGGACGCTGCTGGAAGGTGCTGCACAGCGTGAAAGCCGTGGGCGAACACGAGGCCCTGTGCCTCCGCTGCGCCGCCGTGATGGCAAAGCTGCCGAAAGTTGAATAAAACACTTGCATTTCCCGCAAAAGTGTGTATAATAATGGGGTGGAACGAATTTGTTCCACCCCATTTGCCTTATATGTGGGCCCGTAGCTCAGCTGGGA
Source organism: Clostridium sp. CAG:413 (assembly GCA_963650985.1). Taxonomy (GTDB): domain Bacteria; phylum Bacillota; class Clostridia; order Oscillospirales; family Oscillospiraceae; genus Vescimonas. The sequence goes on along the minus strand of CAVJNL010000009.1, from coordinate 31,916 downwards.
GAGCGTTCGGTTCGCATCCGAGAGGTCGAGGGTTCGAATCCCTTCGGGTCCACCACAAGAGAGTTGTACGAACCAGCGAGGGTTTGGAAGTGTCTATCTTCCTCCTTCAAGATGGCTTTGTGCTGCTCAGCCCGCTGGATGTATGCGGGCAGAAATAAGCATAGCGAGTAGAGACGGTTTTGTCTCTGCTCGCTATTTTTTTGCATCTGGCGTCCCTCCGTAACGCAAATCGTGATAATATAACATTTTGCCCACAAATCTTAAAATATGCGGTAGATTATCACCGTAAAGGAGCGGCGCGCGTATGATTAAGATTTTACTGTCCCGGAAGCTGGGCGAGCTTCGGTGGACACAGGCCGACCTTGCAAGAAAGACCGGCATCCGACCGACCACCATCAACGAGTTGTACCATGAAATGGCTGAACGAGTAAACCTCGAACACCTCGATCTGATCTGCGAGGCGCTGGACTGTGAACCGGACGAAATCATCGTCCGCATCCCCAACAGCAGCCCCAGAATTGAGAACACCAGAGCCGGAAACAGGGTACATAAGTGATGGCAAACACCCAAAGCAAGAGCGCAGAGGTATATCCCCTGCGCTCTTATTTTACCTATGCCCGGGTATCAGGTCTCTTCGATGTCAATGACAATTCGTTCCCCGCTCGGGAGGATGAACGCCAGCTTGCACCCGCAGTAATCCGCTATCTTCACAAGGTCCTCCGCGGACCATCTTTCGTTCGTAAATTTATTACTGAGACTCTGCTTACTGCCCATGTCCAGGACTTCCATTAAGTCGGACTGTTTCTTGTCCATCTCCAGCAACAGAGCTTTCACTTTCTTTGAAATTGCCATTGCTATCACCTCGCACCTAATATACACCATTTTCGTTTATATGTCAATCAAACTTTTTTAGAAATTCACGATTTATTTTTACTTATCCTATTGACAAGTACACGAAAATGGTGTATTATAAGCATGCAAGGCAGAGGTAACCACCTCTTACGAAAGGAAGTGAGGACATGGACGAGATGACCACTGCAGAACTCAATCAGTACCTGGAAAACATCGCAAAGCTGATTGAAGCCAATGCGAAGGATGCCGAAGCCGCCGCTCGGATCGTGAGAGAGAGCAAGGTCAAGGCATAAAAAGAGTAGCGACCCCCGCTAAAGCGCCGCTACTCCCACCCCGAAAGGCGAGCCGGGAGCCTTACCCCGGCCGCCTTGATTATAACCGAGTAAGGCAAAAAAATCAAGGAGGATTTGAAATGAGGTACATCGACAGGAAGAACTGCAAAAGCGCATTTGAAAAGGGCGAAAGCCGCGAGGTCAAGAGCATGGGCGCTCTCACACGGGAAGCGGTCAAGATTGCTGAGCAGAATGGTCTCGGCGTCATGCGGACCAGAAGCGGTGCATTCCGCATCATCCGTGCCTGTGGCCTGGGCGCCTACGAAGACTTCTTCTCTACCCTCGGTGAAGTCGATACCTTCATCAAAAATCTGAAAAAGTAAGGAGAACAACAGCAATGATGATTTCTGAGTTTATCGAGCGCACCGGCTTTGAGCCGACCGCCAGCGAGTATGCCAAAATCGAAGATGCCTACTACGACTTCGACGGTGACAAAGACGCTTTCTGCAAAGCCTTTGTTAATCACAACGGCGAGAAGCAAATCTACAAGGCCAGAGCAAAAGAAATCGAGCGGCTGAACAGCCAGATGCTGGAACTGGAAAAGACTTTCAAGAAAGACATCGCAGACCGTGACCGCCGCATTGACCAACTGACCGCCGAACTGGACATGGAGCTTGAGTGGAAGCCCAGCGACAACACCGGCACGAACATGGACCAGAAGCATTATGAGGATCTTGCCAAATATGGCAAAGCAATGACCGATGAAGAAGCCAAGGCGTTTATCGCTGACGAGTGCGGATTTGACCCTGAGAAAATCCACATCCAGCATGAAGTCAACACCTACGAGGTCAACAAGCACCGCCGCCTCCGCAAGTCTGCCACCTTCAACCGTGCGCCCGTGTACGAGTCCACCGACTGGAACTATGTCCGCTTCGACTGTGCCTACTTCATGTACGAGCTGGTCAACGGTGAACTTCGCTTCTATAGCTGCTGAGGGGGTGCTGGTATGCGTATGAAATACGAGACGAACCGCTACCAAGTGAACTATGGCGATCAATACCAGCAGTACCGAGACAAAGAGTGGTCCATCCACTCGGCGGAATGCCTCGCTTCGTTTTTCAACACCATCGCCAGAGTAGTCGATACCTACACCGGCAACATGGTTGCCGCCGCCATCCCGAACGAGAACGGAATTGGCGTTCGTACAGTCCGCTACTAAACAGATGCCCGCCCCGGAGGTCACGGGGGTAAGGAGAAATACAAAATGTACGGAACAATCATCATCAAAACCGCTTCGGCGCAGGCGCAGTTTAAGACATGGGCACATGATAGCATATATGATTTTCTGACCGAACACGGGTATGGTCACGACACAGCTGCGGATGTGGCAGGCTGGGCGGAACTCGCTTCGGTTGGCGAGGAATACGAACTTGACGGTGCCGCAATCATTGTCGTCGATTAACGAAGTGCCTGACCTATCGGGCCTACGGGGAGAAAGAGAGCATAGCATGATACGAGTTGACAACATGACCGATCAGCAGATTGTGAGAGCGTATGCTGCGCACTTTGCCCATAAGGCGCAGGAAGCCTATAACGACTATCAAAGCGTAGGCATGAAAAAGTACGACAATGCCTACCACAAATACGCCGCCATCGCTGATGCACTTGAGAGAGATATTCAAAAGGCCGACGACCGGCAAGCATACGGGGCGCTCAAATCCGAATTGATATGGCTGGCATCTTTGGCAAGCAAGGCGATGCGGAAAGATGCCCCGGAGGACGCATTACTAAAACTCGCAAAGGAAATCGTAGCTGCTGCCCGGCTTTACGGATATGACAACAATGGGGAGGAGTTAAGGTGAAGAAGCTGACCGTTTTCAACTTCTGTAGTCAGATCGGCGCAGCCAGCGACGAGATCCCCGTCGTTGTGAAAGCCGGCACGCAGGAAATTGGCCGCTACCGCAGTTTATACAAGATTCCGGCGCAAGCAATGCCTGGGGTGCTGGACGCTAAGATTGCCTATGTTACTTTGGGTCGCGAAGAAATCATCATCCAAGTCACATTGAAAGACTACAGCACCAAACTGTAACTACATGACCAGCTGACCTACCGGCATAACGGGGAGAAAGGAACCGATATGACTTACACTGAAATTCTCGAATGGGCCAGAAGAGGCATCAAGGCAGAACAGACCCGCATCCGCCAAATGCAGGAAAAGGCCCTGGAGGGGCAAGCGCTCACCATCGCCAGACAGGCTCAAGACGAGATTGACCGGCTGGATGTCCACCTCGCAACTCTCGATGAAATCCAAGAACTGCATGACAGGAAGTGAGGGGTAATATGGAGAACAAGTCTTGGACGGTCACTTTCCGAAATCGTGACAACGGCCAGCGGATCACCGCCGCCGTATTCGCAGCAAATCAGCAGCAGGCGCTGGAGAAAGCCCGAGCCGATGGTCAGATCGACGACCGTGAGGTGTGGGAAGTCGAGAGCATCGAACCGCACGAGGAAACGCTGGCTCAAATTCTCATTACCGAGTTCGCCAAGAAACAGCAGGGCGGGCATTTTGCCTGCCCCCGCTGCGGGATGATGACAATGAACGCAGAAAGCATCACGCACAACGCACTGAGCCGCAGAACCCATGTCTATGTGTGTGCTGCCTGCGGGACAATGGAGGCTTTGGAGGACATGATGGATAGTCGGACACCTCTCTCTGCATGGGCTATCGTTTCCGAGCCCGAGCATTGGGGAATGTAAAAGTCCCTCTCGCCCCCGTGGTTGAGTTATAACAGGGGTGTAACAGCTAAGGGGTGTAAGCGGATACCCAAAGCAAAGAACGCCGTAGAGCGCCCGAAAACGGCAAATCAGGGCAAAAAGAAAAAAGCCCCCTCCCAGGACAACAAATCCTGAGAGGGGGCTTCCTTTACGCCTTCGCTTTCATGCGATTGATGAGGGCTTCACCGGCGCCGCGGATAATGGCGGTGATGTCAACACCTGCGGAGTTCAGCAGGTTCTTAGTAGCATCAGACATCTTAGCCATAGCGCCATCGACCAGCAGTTTGCCGAGTTCGGTGATCTCATCCTGGGTCAGCTTGCCATCCGCGCTGGCTTCCTTAAGACCATCCACGGTGGTCTGCTGCAGCTCCAACACGGTAGTCTGTGCCGCTTTCGTTGCCTCCTCCGTGGCAGCGGAGATGTTCTTCAGCTCCTCACGCTTGGCAAGCTTGGTAGACAGCCATGCGCCCAGAACGCCGATCAGGGTAATGAGCAGGGTCGCTGCAATCTGCACGAGGTTTTCGATGATAGACTATGACTATACCGGGAAAGGTCACTCGCTCTCTTACTCGCTTACGGACTTGGGGGACGGAAGTGCGGCCGGACCGAAAGCGGTTCGTATAGACGACCCTGAGGCCCACCAAACAGGTATTGGACGAACACCTATTTCTTCAGCGGCGGTTTCGCCGTGAAGTGTTCGCTCTGATCCACAACAGAAAAGCGCCGTCTTGGTAGTGATTCCGAGACGGCGCTTTTTTCTATCCGCACATTCGATTTCCGCTACTCCTCCTGCTACAATGGTTGCAGAAAGGAACAGGAGGTTACGAAAGCCTTACCGCCACATCCCGTTCACTCCAAAGAAATGGCGTAAGCAGGCAAAGCAAAATCAAACGCCTACTATACATCATCCGCTTTGCGGACGACACGGACCCGGAAAATGAGTACTGGGGAGACGGAAAGCACACGCCGGGGATCAACATCGGGAAAACCAAATAAATTGCAAGAAAAAACCGAGGCACTGGGGGTGCCTCGGTTATGTTTTTGGTTTTTCAGATGCCCAGGAGCTGCTTTTTCTTGGCGGCAAATTCCTCCTCGGTGAGGACGCCGGCGTCGAAGAGCAGTTTATACTTTTGAATCTCCGCTACCGGGTCGGCGGCTGCGGCGGGGGCAGCGGCTGCGGCGGCGGGCTGGGGATCGTCCTCCCGGCGCTCGTGGGCGTCGGGGTTGATGATATGCAGAAGCTCGGTGGCCAACTCATGGAGGTCCTGCACCTTGTCCTCGTACTCGCTCATATAGTCGTCCACGCTGGGGTACTGGCTGTCGAAGTCCGGGGCGCTGATCTCCTGGGTGAAGCTCTTCCAATAGGGGTGGGAGAGGTTCAGCTCCAGGCGGAACTTGCGCACGGGGGGCGTACACTCGAAGCTGGGCATGGGGGGAGGACAATCGTCATGGTCACGGTCCCGATCCATTCTGCGGCACATCTCCTGTAGGCGCTCATACTCCTGCTTGCGGCGCATGAACTGGTCGATGCTGGGGATCAGGGCCTCCACCTTGCGGGGGACATCGCTGCGGTGGCAGGTGAGGCCGTCGGCATTGCCGGTGAACAGGGGGCTGGAATTCTCCATAATGCGGAAGGAGGACAGGTTGTCTGAGGTAAAGACCAAAGAGCCATCGGAGGGCTTGATGCGCAGAAGGCGGTGGGCGCTGTCGATCACAAGACCGCCGCTGAAGAAGCCGAAGCCGAAGCGGTAGTCCTCGCTGAAGGTCTCGCGCAGGGCGGCGTTTTCCTCATAAAAGGCCATGTACTGCTCCAGCTGCGCCAGGCTCATGCGGTCCAGCGCGCCGTCGGGCAGGTCGAGCTTCCCGGCGCACTTCTTGCACAGAGGCATATCCTCCACCTTGGTGGCCAAGAGCCGGGGGGTGGGATTGCCGCAGAGGGGGCAGGGCTTTTTATTGTTGCTGAAAAGTCCCATAGTGATCTCCTCCTGAGTTTTTATAAGTTGATTTTACCACAGCCCGGGCCCATTTACCAGGGTTTCTCACAGGAATTTATCAAGCTCGCGTTCAGCTTTTTCGATTTTCTTCACCCGGGGGGTACGGTAGAGGCTGCCACGGGCCATGACCAGGTCAATGTGGCGGAGGGCTTTCAGGTCGTCCAGGGGGTTCTGCTGCGTGACGATGAGGTCGGCGCACTTGCCGGGCTCCAGGGAGCCGGTCTCCGCGCCCAGACCCACCATTTGTGCGTTGCGCAGGGTGGCGGTGTGGAGGGCAAAGGCGTTGGACACGCCGCAGAACTTGTGGAAATAGTAGACCTCGCGCCACATGTCGTAGTGGGTGATGTAGGGGCAGCCGGTGTCGGTGCCCAGGCCCACGGGGATGCCCCGGGCCAGGCAGGCCTTGGCGCAGGCGATGATGCCGTCCATGACGATCTTGCCGTTATACTGCTCCGTTTCCGACGCGCCGGTGACGCTGCGGTCGAACATGGCGTAGGGCAGGGCCGGGGAGATGGTGGCGATGTGGCAGGCGCGGCGCTGCTCGAACAGACGGAGAATTTCTCCGTCGGGGGCGGCGCCGTGCTCGATGGTGTCTACCCCGCCCTTTAGGGCCACGCGGACGCCCTCGGGGCTCTCCACATGGGCGGCCACGGGCAGGCCCAGGGCGTGGGCCTGGTCGCAGGCGGCCTGCACGATGTCCGGGGACATTTTCAGCTCGCCGGGCTTGCCCTTGCACTTGGCGTCCAGGACGCCGCCGGTGATCATGAGCTTGATAAGGTCGGGCTTATCTTCGGCGATCTTCCGCACCAGGGCCGCCGCCTCCGCCGGGGAGGTGGCTTCGTAGGCCAGGGAACCGGCCATGTGGCCGCCCGGCACGGAGACGGCCATGTTGCCCGCGAGAATGCGGGGGCCTATGGCCCCGCCGGAGAGGATTTTGTCACGGAGACGGGAGTCCACCGCCTGGATGCCGCCCACGGAGCGAAGGGTGGTGACGCCGGAGAGCAGCTCGGTCTTGGCGTAGCCCGCGCAGACACGGAAGGTGACGGCCCGGAGCAGGGCGTTGCTGGTCATGAGACGGACCAGCTTTTTGTTGTCCTTCTGCTTCACGGTGGGCCTCCCCGAGGCGGGCAGGTGGACATGGAGGTTAATGAGGCCGGGCATGACATAGCCGCCGGCGAGGTCGATTTTCTCATAGCCGGAGGGATCCGTCCCGGCGGGGACGATGGCCTCGATACGGTCGCCGTTTATGAGAAGGGTCTGACCCGGGCGGGGCTGCATTTGCTCGGCCCCGTCCAGGATGATTCCGTTTATGAGGGCGTATTTCATGGGGTGGCTCCTTTCGGTTTTACTTTTGAGAATGAGTCAGGCGGTCTACGGCGGCCCGGGCGGCGGAGGCGGCGTCGGGGGTGTAGAGATCCGCATGGATCTCGTCGCAGAAGCTCTGGCTGATGGGCGCGCCGCCCACCATGATGCACACCCGGTCGCGGATGCCCGCCTGCCGGGCCAGATCCACCACCTGGCGCATCTGCTGCATGGTGGTGGTGAGCAGGGCGGAGCAGGCGATGATGTCGCAGTTATGCTCCCGGGCGGTCTGGATGAAGGTCTCCGGGGCCACATCCGCGCCCAGGTCGTAGACCTCAATGTTGCTGCCCTCCAGCATGATCTTTACCAGGTTTTTGCCGATGTCGTGCATATCGCCCCGGACGGTGCCGATGCAGGCAGAGCCGATGGCTTGGCGGGCGCCGGAGCCATCCACCAAATGGGGCTTTAGCCGGGCTGTGGCGGCGGACATGCAGCGGGCGGCCATGAGCATCTCCGGCACGAAGGCGCGGCTGGCGGAAAAGTCCTCGCCCAGCTCGTTCATGCCGCGGATCAGTCCGCCGGAGAGAATGTCCTGGGCGGCGCTGCCCTGGGACAGGGCCCGGTCCACCAGGGTCAGCAGCTTCTTTTGCTGGCCGTGCTTGGTGGCGGCGGCGATAGCGGAGAGGGTGTCGAGGCTGTCCGCCGGGGTGCCCTGGATCGGGGGCGCCGGGGTCGGCCGGGGCGCAAGGCTGCGCCGTGGCTCCGGGGGCAGGGGGAAGGCGGGCAGGTGGAGGCGGGCGTTGTAGGCGTCGATGGTCTCGTTTACATACTGGTCGATGTGGGGATAGACGGCGCCGGGGACGCCGTAGGTGATGGAGGGGATGAAGTGGCCGCCGGGGCAGCAGGAGCGGAGGGTGCGGCGGGTGTAGGCGCGAATTTCGTCGGGGGTGGCGTCTGAGCGGTCGATGGCCGCGCCGATGCCGCCCATGAGCACCAGCTTGCCCTGTAAATGGCACTGGAGGGCGGGAATGTTGTTCTCCGGCAAAACGCCCTGCCAGACCTGGATGCCGATCTCGGCCATGTCGTCCACGATGGGGACCAGGTAGGAGTCGGCGTGGTGGATGGCGATGCAGCCCCGGGAGCGGATGTAGCCGTAGAAGCGGCGGTAGGGCTCCTTGAAAAAGGCGCGCCACATATCCGGGTGCATGAACAGGGCGTCCTTGGTGCCCCAGTCGTCGTGGGAGAAGATGACCTCCGGATGGAGCTTGTCGATGAGCAGCTTCACATAGGCCAGGCGGTAGTCGGTGATGTAGTCGATGAGGCGGTGCATCTCCTGGGGGTGCTCGTAGAGGGCGGTGAGGGTGTTTTCAAAGCCCATGAGGAAGTGGCACTGCTCGAAAATGCCCGTGCCCATGAAGCCGGCCAGGAGCTCTTCTTCTCCGGCGGCTGCGCGGCACGCCTCCCAGCCCTGGGCGCAGTTGGCGGCCAGGTCCGGGGCGTGGACCGTCTCTTCCCAGCGCGTCACATCCGGGCAGACGGTGAGGCCGTCCGTGTGGACGGGGATGGCACCGGGGGCGTCCTCGGGGAAGCTGATGGTGGTGCCCCAGCGGTCGCGGCTGACGGTGCCACGGCGGCGGTTGTCCCGCAGGTAGGTGTTGATGGGGTCGTCGAAACACAGGCGCAGGGCTTCGTACTGCTTGAGCACCCGCTCCGGACGGCCATTGGGCTTCAGAAGCTCCAGGAAAATTTCTTTGGGGGTCTGCATGGTGTTTCACTCCTCTGCAATGAGCACACAAGAGGTATAGGTGAGGGTCTGTGCGCCGTAATTGTATTTCAGGCCGGACTTTTGGCAGATGTCGCTGACCCAGAGACCGTAGGCCTCCATGGAGGAAAGGCGCTTGGACGGGTAGCGGCAGGGGCGGGCGGGACAGGTACACCGGGCGCACAGGGTGCAGGCCCCGGCGGTGAGGGCCAGACAGCCCGGGTGCAGGAGCCGGGCCTGGCGGGCGAAGTTTTGAAAGGACTGCCTATGCGCCCGGGCCAGGCGCTCCATGGCGGGGTAATCCAGCTCGTGGGAGAGGCCCCCTGTGGTCTGGACCAGGAGGCCACTATGGCATTTTTTTATGGCGGCGGCTGCCTGGGAAAGACTCCCGCAGGCGGGGGGACAGGCCCAGTTTTTGCCGTACTGCCCGCAGCGGTCCGCCGCGCACATGGCCCGGACGGAGGCCAGGGGCTGAAAGGCCGAGAGATCGGCCGGGGCCCAATGGGTGAAGCCGTTTTCTTTCGCCAGGGCTATAAGCCGGTCCATAGACGTCCTCCCCTCTTGACAAAGCTGAAAATTATAGTAGATTAAATATAGTATAATAAGGTGTCGGGGCCGTGTCAAGGGCGGCGGGCGCCGGGTTTTTCTTTTTGAATTTACGAAACGGAGGATGGCAGGATGCAGATTCAATTTCCGATGATTTTGGACGGGGCCACCGGGACGGAGCTGCAAAAGCGCGGCTTTACCGGAGAAGTGAGCGCCGAGGAATGGGTGCTTCAGCACCCGGAGAGCATTATGTACATCCAGCGGGGCTACGCGGAGGCCGGGAGCCAAGTGGTGTACGCCCCCAGCTTCGGGGCCAACCGGCAAAAGCTGGAGGAGCACGGCATTTTTAATCAGACGGAGGACTATAACCGGCGGCTGGCGGCGCTGTCGAAGCAGGCGGTGGCGGGCCGGGCGCTGGTGGCCGGGGACCTGTCGCCCACGGGGCTGTTTCTCTCGCCCATGGGGGAGGCCAGCTTTGAGGAGCTGGTGGACATTTATGCGCCCCAGGCGGCGGGGCTGGAGGAGGCCGGGGTGGACCTGTTCGTCATTGAGACAATGATGACCCTCTCCGATGCCCGGGCGGCGGTGCTGGCGGTGCGAAAGGTCAGCGATAAGCCGATTTTCGTCACCTTTACCTGCGATGAAAACGGGCGCACGGTCTCGGGCACGGACATCACGGCGGCGCTGGTGGTGATGCAGGGCATGGGCGTGGACGCCTTTGGCCTCAACTGCTCGGCGGGGCCGGAGGAGATGCTGGTGCAGCTGCGGCGGCTGCGGGAGTTTGCCCGGGTGCCGCTCATTGCCAAGCCCAACGCGGGGCTGCCGCAGATCGTGGGCGGCAAGGCGGTGTATCACTGCCCGTCGGAGGAATTCACAGCGCTGGTGCCGGAATTTTTGCAGGCGGGGGTGGCCATATTCGGTGGCTGCTGCGGCACGGACGCGGGGCACATCGCGGCGCTGAAAAAGGCCCTGGACGGGGCGGAGATCACGCCGCCCGCGCCCCGGCATACGGAGCTTTTGCCTGCGGCCACGGAGAAAATTCCCATGTATTTGCCCGTGGACGCCAAGCACGGGGCGGTGATCGCCGTGACGGAGGACCTGGAGGACGACTTGCAGGAGGCCCTGGACGGGGACGAGCCCGTGGTGGCCGTGGCGCTGACGAGCCTGGCAGACGCGGAGGCCCTGACCGAGGTGCAGTATCTGATCAGAAAGCCCCTGTGCCTGGTGTGTGACGACCCGGCGGTGCTGGAGGCGGCCCTGCGGAGCTACCAGGGCCGGGCCCTGTACGAGGGCGCGGTGGCAGAGGAGACGCTGGAGGGGATGCGGGAAAAATATGGCGTGATCTACTGAGCGCGGGATAAGGAGGGCGGATTGCCACAGCCAGTGTGCGCACTGGCTTCGCAATGACACATGCCAGGAAATGCGGTACAAGTCCGGGCGGCGGGATGAGGGCGCCCCGCCCTACGGAGGGGTATCGAGAAGTGCGGTAAAGGGGCATCGGGGGACGCCGCCCCCTGCGGACGGTTACATGAAGTGCCGGGTGACGGGCGACCGCGAGGGTCGCCCCTACGGATGGCAAGGGGTGCTTGCGGCGGGCCGATGTAGGCATCGGCCCCTACGGAATGGGTCGTAGGGGCGGACGGCTCTGTCCGCCCGGTGCGATGACAGTTCAATTTTCCATAAAAAAGCCTCGCAGAGTTTGCCGCCTGCGGGCGGCAAACTCTGCGAGGCTTTTTAACGCGCCGACATAGTATAATATTGTTTTTTGGGGGATTACAATGGTAAACTTCACGATTTCTGAACGGTTTGGGGCGGGCTTTCTTGACTTTTACAGTGCAATGCGCTAAAATGATGATAGTTTGAGGAAACCTCCGCCGCGTCGGCGGGGAAAATTGAAAAGGGCCGCATCGCCGGGAGGGGTCCCGGGGCGGATTTTTTGCGGCCGGACGGGAGAAGCAATGAAAGAGAAAAACACGAAGAATTTTGGCACCCACTGGGGCTTTATCCTGGCCTCGGTGGGCTCCGCCGTGGGCATGGCCAATGTGTGGGGCTTTCCCAACAAGCTGGGCAGCAACGGCGGCGGCGCGTTTCTGCTGATCTACCTGCTGTTTGTGTTCGTTTTCAGCTATGTGGGGCTGCCGACGGAGTTCGCCATGGGACGGCGGGCCGGCACCGGCACCTTGGGCGCGTATGAGAGCGCCTGGGCCACCCGCAGCAAGGGCATGGGCAAGGCCGGTGGAATTTTGGGCTGGCTGCCCCTAGCGGGGTCCCTGTGCATTGCCCTGGGCTATGCGGTGATCGTCACCTATATCCTCAAGGCGCTGGTGGACTCCGTGGTGGGCACGCTGATGACCGCCGACACCGCCGCCTGGTTCGGCGAGTTCTCCTCCACGCCCTTTTCCGTGGTGCCCTACCACATCATCGTGGTGGTGGGCACGCTGCTGACCCTGTATCTGGGGGCCCGCAGCATTGAAAAGACCAATAAAATCATGATGCCGGTGTTCTTTATCATCTTCCTGGTGCTGGCGGTGCGGGTGGCGCTGCTGCCCGGCGCGGCGGAGGGCTACCGCTTCATGTTCACCCCGGACTGGGCGGCGCTGAAGGACCCGATGATCTGGATCTGGGCCATGGGGCAGGCGTTTTTCTCCCTGTCGGTGACGGGCAGCGGCATGATCGTGTACGGCGCGTACCTCTCCAAAGAGGAGGATGTGGTACACATGGCCCAGCGGACGGCGCTGTTTGACACCATCGCGGCGGTGGTGGCGGCGCTGGTCATCATCCCGGCGTGCTTCTCCTACGACCTGGATGTGGGCGCGGGCCCGGGGCTGCTGTTCGTGACCCTGCCCACCATTTTGCAGGACATCCCCCTGGGGCGGCTGTTTGCCATCATCCTGTATGTGGCGATGATCTTCGCGGGGGTCAGCTCCTTGCAGAACATGTTTGAGGCGGTGGTGGAGTCGCTGATGCACAAGTTCCCCCGGCTCAACCGCACGGCGGCGCTGGCGATCTTGTGCGTGCTGTGCCTGGGCATCGGGCTGTTTATGGAGCCCATCGCCAAGTGGGGACCCTGGATGGACCTGGTGTCCATTTACATCATCCCCATCGGGGCCACCCTGGGCGCGGTGTCGTGGTTCTATGTGATGAAGAAGGACGACCTGATGGCGGCCATCAACACCGGCAGCCACAAGACCCGGGGCGCGCTGTGGTACAGCATGGGGCGGTATGTGTATGTGCCCCTGGCGCTGGTGCTGTGCCTGGTGGCGCTGATCGGCGGCGTGGCGTTTTAAGGGAAATTGAAATTGAGAATGAGAAAACTCCGGAGGCTGCGGCTTCCGGAGTTTTTTGCGTGTAAAGATGGGGGTGCGGGCGGACAGGGGCGTCCGCCCCTACACCCCGCCCTACGGATAATGGGGGCGTTTTACAGGCGCGTAGGGATGTGGGGGAGCGGGTGGGGGCTGGTTAGGGTGAAGATGGCGCCGTTCAGGGCGATTTTCGGGGTGCCGTCTGTGGAGAGAATTTGCAGGGTGCGGGTCTCATGGTCGGCGGTAAGAGTCAGGGTGGCGCAGGCGGGATAGTCGACGGTGGGGCGCAGGGTGATTTGGGTCAGTTCGCTTTGGAGGAAGGCCTGGCAGGAGGAGGTTACCGTCCGGGTGCGGGGGAGGAACAGGCAGACCGCCATCACGGCGGCGCAGAGGAGGGCCAAGAGGGAGAGGGCGTATTTTCGGGGCATGGGGACACCGCCTTTTTTTAAGAGGGAAGTTGAAAGTGGGAAGGGGAAAGAGGGAGCGACAATGCCTCTCTTGCCTAAAGTGAGGGGGACCAACCGAAGGTTGGTCAGAATGTCAAAAAAGCCTCGCAGAGTTTGCGTCCGCAGACGCGAAAAATTCAAATCATTTTTCACCGCGACATGCGCGTGGGGGAAAATACCTCTCAGCCCGCAAGTGTGGAATTTTGGGCCAAAGGCTCAAAATTATGCGCGCAGCGGGCTGCAAGTCCCTTTGTCGAAAAATTCCGCAGGAATTTTTGACAGGCATCCTAGCCCCACAAAGCCGTGAGCATGGGGATGATCTGCTTTTTGCGGCTCATGACGCCGGGGAGGAAGAGGGTGTTGTCCTTGGGCTCCACGGAGAAGGCGTTGCGGATGGCGTCGTCGCTGCCCACATACAGAAGCTGCGTGCCCTCCAGCAGCACATCCGTGAGCATGAGGATCACCATGTCGTAGTGGTGCTCGTCCCGCAGGCGGTTCATCTCCTTCAGCAGCTCGTCCTTGCGGCTCATGATGTCCAGGGAGTCCAGGCAGGTGATCTGCCCCACGCCCAGCATCTGCTCGGCGATGTGGAACTCCTTGAAGTCGGAGGCGATGAGCTCCTGCACGGGCTTATCGGGGCTGACGGAGGAGAAAAGCTCCTTGCCCAAATCGTCCAGCTTCACATTGGCGATGCGGGCCAGGCGCTCGGCCATGGAAATATCCCGCTTGGTGCAGGTGGGGGACTTGAACATCACCGTGTCGGACAGAATGGCCGCAGCCATGAGGCCCGCCATGGGGCCGGAGGGAATGACCCCGTGCTCCTGGTACATGGCGGCGATGATGGTGTTGGTGCTGCCCACGGGCTCGTTGCGCACATAGATGGGCTGGCCGGTCTGAATATCCGCCAGGCGGTGGTGGTCGATGATCTCCAAGATCTCCGCCTGGTCCAGGCCCGGGACGGACTGGGAAAGCTCGTTGTGGTCCACCAAAACCACCTGCTTGCGCCGGGGACGGAGCAGGTGATAGCGGGACAGGGTGCCCACGACTTTTTCGTTTTCACCCAGCACCGGGTAGCTGCGGTAGCGGCTCTTGAGGACCACCTCGCGGACATCGTCGATGTAGTCGTCCAGGTGGAAGCAGACGATCTCGCCCCGCTGGCAGGGTCGGGAGATGGGGATGGCCTGGTAGATCAGGCGGCAGACCCGGCCTGCGGCGAAGGGGGTGGAGATGATGCAGGTGCTGCCCTCGTAATTTTCAAGGTCCGGATCGATGTCCGCCCGGCAGATGATAAGGCAGCTCACATGGTTATCCAGGGCGCGCTGGATCATGTCTGGCTGGCTGGCCACCAGGACGATGTTGTTGCTGCCCGTGAAGCGGAGGTTTTCGGCGGCCTGGGGCATGGCTACCACCACATTGCCGCTGACGCTGGTGGGGATGCCGCTGCCCTCGTTGACAATGCGGCCCTCCAGGACGCTGACCAGGTTGAACACCGGCAGCTCCTCCACATGGGTGTCCACCAAGGTCTCCATGCTGAAGGTGGCGATGTCACCGGCGGAGAGCATGCCGTAGAGCGTGCCGTCGTCATTGACCACGGGGACGGCGGAGATGCGCTGGTCGTGCATCACATGCCAGGCCCGGTCCATGGTCACGGAGGCGCTGAGACAGGGAGGCGTGTCGTATTCCAGGTCGCAGACCTGGGTGCGCACGGTGCGGATAGCCAGGGGCTCCTCGAAGCCGAAATGCTTGAGCATGCGGCTGGATTCGTCGCTGACATGGCCCAGGTGCGCCGCCACATAGCGCCGGTCACCCAGGGCGTTACGCAGCGCGGCGTAGGACATGGCCGCAACAATGGAATCCGTGTCGGGATTGCGGTGGCCGGTTACATAAATTTCGTTCATGGTCTCGCCTCCTGTGTGTGAGCGTTTTCAGCGTGTCGAAAAAGTCTTTTCGCC
Source organism: Clostridium sp. CAG:413 (assembly GCA_963650985.1). Classification (GTDB taxonomy): domain Bacteria; phylum Bacillota; class Clostridia; order Oscillospirales; family Oscillospiraceae; genus Vescimonas. The sequence continues at coordinate 16,713 of CAVJNL010000009.1, read as the reverse complement.
CCGCTGAAAGTTTTTGAAACTTTAAGAAAGTTTCAAAAACTACTGATTTCAATGGTGAGGGACACCCCTCTTGGGTTTCCCTCACACACCCTTCCTTACCGATGCCGTAATTCTATCACTTTATCGGTGGGCTTTGTTTTTTTTATTATAAAACGGGAAAAATTGTTTTTCAATACGAGGATATTATAAAATTTGTTTTTTTGACACGGTTTTTTCCGTGAAAAGGCAGAGAGGAGGGGGGATTTAAGGTAATAGGTAATAGTGAAAAGTGAATAGGTTTGGGGACGGGGTACGGATGTCCCTGTTGCGGTGCCCGAAATTTCAAGCGCACGCCGTAAGGCAGCGCAGAAATTTTGACCGCGGCCACTCGCTCCGGCCCACCGTCGTGCCAGCCGATTCCCGGCCACTGTCGTGGCCGCCAATCGGGGCACTTCCTCGAAATCGGCTTGCTTCATCCGCCACTGGCGACGCTTTGCCGATTTCCCCGCTTCATCTGCCACTGGCAGCGCCCGGTTCGCTCCCCACGGCCAGTGTGCACACTGGCCTCGCAATGACATGGAGGTTTGCATGGGGTGCGGTACAAGTGCGGCGGGCGGACAGGGGCGTCCGCCCCTACGCAAGCGCATGAGGTGCGGTGCAAGTCCGGGCGGGCGGGGTAGAACCCCGCCCCTACGGATGGTTACAAGTAGTGCGGTGGGGCGGGCCGATGTGGGCATCGGCCCCTACGGAATGGTTTGTAGGGGCGGACGACTCTGTCCGCCCCGTGACGCTGTGAATGGATGTGCGTAGGGGTGGGGCTCTGCCTTGCCCGTTGGTGCGGTGCGGCGCGAAAAAAGCACAGCCCGGGGTGGGCTGCGCTGGGGTTACCGCTTTAGGCGGCGGAGGATTTTTTTCACAGGGGCGCTGAAGAGGTCGCGTTCGTATTTATCCATGCCGAAGAGCCACATGCTTGCGCCGTAGATGACCACGAATACGCACACGATCAGCGCCACCTGCACATAGCCTGTGGGGCGCAGCAGCACGGCGGCCAGTATGGCGGCGATGCCGGGGACCAGCATGGCCGGGACCAGGTGCCGTATCCGCAGCCAGAACCGGGGGATGTCCAGGCCCACCCGATAGCGGTAGTAGCGGTTCATGATGAGCATGCCTACGCCGGTGGCGATGGCGGTACCGATGGCCGCACCCAGGACGCCCCACTTCATGCACAGGGGGATGCTGAGGACAATGTTAGCCAGGGCGATGATGAGGTAGACCAGGGAGCTGAACTTGTGCATGTTCTTGGCCCGGAGAATTTCATACCCCAGCATTTGGATGTTGGCCCAGAGGGTGGCCCCGAAGAGCAGCAGGGTCACGGCGTAGTCCACCTCGAACTTGGCGTCGCCGCCCCAAAGCACCACGAAGGTGCGGCCCACGGCCACGAAGCCCCAGAAAATGCAGCCCAGGAGGATGAATTGCAGCCGCCCCACTCGGATAAAGAGCCGGTCCAGCTCGTGGATGGGCTGGTTTTCCGCCACGATGCGGTTGACCCAGGGAATGAGCAGGTTGGAGATGGCCGTGGCGAAGGACTGGTAATACACATTCAATTGGGCGGCCACGGTGTAGACCGTCACGGCGGTGGTGCCTTGGATCCAGGCCAGCAGCAGCCGGTCGATGCTCCAGTTGAGATTGTCCACCACAATGCCGATGAACACAAAGGTGGTGAAGCCCACCATCTCCCGCATGAGCTTGAAGTCGTAGTGGCGGAAGGAGAAGGGCATTTTCAGCTTCGCCAGGCAGAAGATCACATTCAGCACCCCGCTGAGGGCCGTGAACACCAAAGACAGCACCGTCAGCGTCACGCTGCGGTAGCCCAGGATCAGCAGGGGGATCATGATGAGGGGATTCAGCACCTGGCGGCCCAGGGTCACCACCTTTTGGAAGATGTACTCCTCGTTGATGGTGACATGGGACTCAAAGACGCTGATGGGGAAGGCCAGGGCGGCGTTGACGGTCATAATGCGCAGGAGCTTTTCGCCCAAAGCAATTTCGTCCGGGGTCAGCTTCTTGCCGAAGATGATCTCCCCTTGGCCCGCCAGAAGGAAGCCGATAGCCAGCACTAGGGCGCCCAGCACCACATAGGTGGTGAAAAACATGCCGTTGAGCTTCGCCATGCCAGGCTTGTCGTCCGCAGATTTGGCCCGGGAATAATAGCGGATGTAGGCACTGCCCAGGCCGAAGCTCAGCAGGTTCAGGTAGGAGATGATGGGCAGGACGGTCTGGTACACGCCGAACTCGCTGTCGCCCAGCCGCTGGATCATAATGGGTGTATACACCAGGGAAATGACGGTGCTCAAGCCCATGGACAGGTACGACAGGATCGCGCCGATCTTGATTTGGCTCCCTTGCAAGCTGCGCCCACCCCTTTCTTTTTTAGGTTCGCATATTTCTACAAATACTCATTTTACCGCACCTTTGGCAAACTGTAAACCCATTTTGTGGAAATGGGTGGAATTTTATGGATAGTACGCAAGTTGACAGCGCCCTATAAAGTGGGTAAAATAACTACATGATTTTATATGCGAGGTATGGGTAGCTATGAATCTTCGTTTTCTGTTTGCCATGGCGGTGTGCAAGGGCGTGTACCACGGGATGCGCCTGCTGGGGCGTCAGGCGTCGTATCTGCCGGGGTGGTTCGCGGTGAAGCTGTGCCCGGACTATCTGCGGCACATCCGCAAGGCGGGGACCGTTATATGCGTCACCGGCACTGACGGCAAGACCACCACCGCAAACCTCCTCAGCGACCTGCTCACATCCAGCGGCCGCAAGGTGGCGAACAACCGCATTGGCAGCAACACCGAGTTTGGCATCGCCACGGCCATGACCTGCTCCGTGACCCTGGCAAACCGCTGCCGGGTGGACGCGGTGGTGCTGGAGGTGGACGAGCACTACACCCGCATCGTCTGCCCCAAGGTGCGCAGCGACTACATTATCATAACCAATGTGCTGCGGGACTCACTGCAGCGCAACGCCCACCCGGAGTATGTGGCCGGGAAGCTGGCGCAGATCGACTGTCCCCAGGCCATGCTGATCCTCAACGCCGACGAGCTGTGCTCGGCCCGGCTGCTGCCGGAGAATCCCCGGGTTTACTACGCCATCGCCCGGCAGGAGGGGGACGGAACGACCCCGCCCAACCGGGTCAATGACTGCCCCGACTGCCCCTGCTGCGGCGCGGCCCTGCGCTATGACTATGTGCGCTACGCCCATGTGGGCCATGTTCACTGCGAGAAGTGCGGCTTTGCCTCCCCGGAAGCGGACTGGGTGGCGACTGTGCTGGACACGGAAAATCGCCGTCTGACCCTGCGGCGCGGGGACGCGGTGTGCGACCTGCCCATGCTCCACGACAGCGTGTTTAATATTTATGACGAGCTGGCCGCCGTGGCGGTGCTGCACGAAATGGGCCTGTCCATGGCCAACATCCGCACCGCTTTGGAGGCTACGCCCCTCACCAAGACCCGACTGAACCAGATCCAGGTGAACGGCGTGACCCTGGTGAGCATGATGGCAAAGAGCAACAACTCCCTGCCCGTGTCCATGGTTTTTGACTACATCCGCAAAAAGCCCGGGAAAAAGGCGGTGATCCTGGCCCTGGACGACCTGGACGAGAGTAAGTCCTCCGAGCGCATCGGGTGGATATACGACGCGGACTATGAATTTTTGAACGATGAAAATATCGTGCAAATTTTAGCCACCGGCGTGCGGTGCTATGACCATCAGGTGCGCCTGCTGCTGGCCGGGGTGCCCCGGGAAAAGCTGGTGTGCATGCCGGACGAGCTGGCGGCCATTGAGCGGCTGCGCCGGGAGGGCCTGGAGAGCGTGTATCTGCTCCACGATATGTCCAGCTACGCCCGGTCGGTAACGGCCATGGAAAAACTCCGCAAGGTATTGGAGGGTGTGCTATGACCATTGAATTTCTGTATCCGGAGCTGTGCAATCTCTACGGTGACCGGGGCAACATGGACTATCTGCGCCGCTGCCTGACGGCGGACTGCCGCGAGACGCATATCGGAGACGAGCCGTGGTTTGCCCGGCATGAGGTGGATTTGATTTACCTGTGCTCCATGACGGAGCGCGGCCAGGAGCGCATTATCGAGGCGCTGACGCCCTATCGGGAGCGGCTGGCGGCGATGATGGCGGAGGGGAAGCGTTTCCTGCTCACGGGCAACGCCGTGGAGGTCTTCGGCAAGGCCATTCAGGACGGGGAAAAGACCATCCCGGGCCTGGGGCTGCTGGACCTGACGGCTCGGCGCATTTTGCCGAAGCGGGCCAACTCCCTGTTTTTGGGCGACTTTGGAGAAACCAAGATCGTGGGCTACACCAGCCGCTTCAGCCACATGGAAAGCAGCCTGCCGCCGCTGTTCACGGTGGAAAAGGGCCTGGGCCGCAGCGAGGGAGCCTCGGTAGAGGGCGTTCGCTCCGGCGGGGTGCTGGGCACTTATCTGCTGGGCCCGCTGCTGGTGCTGAACCCGGACTTTACCCGTTGGCTCCTGGACGACCTGGGCGCGAACGATGCGCCCCTGGCCTTCGAGGACGAGGTGCGCCAGGCGTACCGGGTGCGGCTGGAGCAGTTTCAGGGGAATATTGAGTTCTAAAATGAAAACCTCCGGCATGGCCGGAGGTTTTTTTATCTGTTATCAGTCCACGATAGCCACGGCGCGGCAGGAGCAGCCGTCGGAATTTTTAAATTTCAGGGGCAGGGTGGCGAAGGTGAAATTTTTACCCACCAGGGCGTCCAGGTTCTTTAGATTCTCCGTGTTCACCAGGCCCGCGCCCAGGAGCGTCATGTGGTTGGGGAAGTCCACGCTGTCGCAGGGGTCGATGGAGATGCAGTCCTCGCCGATGCCCTTGAGGGGGAGGGCCGCCACGAAGGCCGCCGCTTCCGGGGTCAGGCAGGGGAAGGCGTCGTAGTAATCCGCCCGGCCCCAGCGCCCGTCCCAGCCGGTGCAAAAGAGCAGGAAGTCCGCCCGGCGAATTTCCGCCTCGTGGGTTCGGAGCAGGGAGAGGGGAATTTCTGTCAGACCACGGCAGTCCAGCACGAAGCCGGGGCCTACGAAGGTCTCCGCCGGAAAGTCGTCCAGGGTCCGGCCACCGTCTATCATGTGGGCCGGGGCGTCCATGTGGGTGCCGGTGTGGGAGTACATGTGCAGCAGCGTCTCCCGGTAGCCCGCGTCCTGGATGGTGCAGGCGGTGGTGAGCACAGGCTGCTCCGTGCCGGGATAAACAGGCATTTCCGGGGAAATGCAGTGGGTCAGGTCGAGGATCATAGAAACACCTCCGATAAAGATGAAAGATGAAAAAGGAAAGGGGTAAGATGGGGCGGGTAAATCTGCGTAGGGGCGACCCTTGCGGTCGCCCGCGCCCTCGCAAACTTTTTTCTGCCTTACCCGTGCAGCCAAATCATTAGGACGCCGATGTCGGCGGGGGAGACGCCGGAGATGCGGCTGGCTTGGCCCAGGTTCAGGGGGCGCACGGCGCTCAGCTTTTCCCGGGCCTCCAGGCGCAGGCCCTGGATGGCGGCGTAGTCCGCGTCCGGAGGCAGGGCGTGCTGCTCCAGCTTTTCAAATTCCTCCACCTGGCTCAGTTGGCGGCGGATGTAGCCCTCGTATTTCACGGAAATTTCCACCTGCTCCCGCACGGCCTTGGGTAGGCTCGGGGCGCTGGGGTCGAAGGTCATCAGCTCGTCGTAGGTCATCTGGGGCCGGCGCAGCAGGTCAAGGAGCCGGGCTCCGTCCGTCACCGCCGCCGAGCCTCGCTCCGTCAGCAGGCGGTTCAGCGTCTCGTTTCCGGGGATGCCTGTGTGCTCCAGGCGGCGAATTTCCGCGTCCACGGCGGCGTATTTTTCCTCCACCGCCCGCATCCGTTCCTCCGGCACCAGGCCGAGCCTGTAGCCGATGGCTGTCAGGCGCTTATCGGCGTTGTCCTGGCGCAGCAGCAGCCGGTACTCGGAGCGGCTGGTCATCATGCGGTAGGGCTCCTCGGTGCCCTTGGTCACCAGGTCGTCGATGAGGGTGCCGATGTAGCTTTCGCTGCGCTTTAGGATCATGGGCTCCCGGCCCAGCAGCTTCAGCGCCGCGTTGACCCCGGCCACAAAGCCCTGCACCGCCGCCTCCTCGTAGCCGGAGGAGCCGTTGAACTGCCCCGCGCCGTAAAGGCCCTCCACGGCCTTCACCTCCAGGGTGGGCCGCAGGGCCAGGGGGTCGATGCAGTCGTACTCGATGGCGTAGGCCGGGCGCATCATCACCGCCTGCTCCAGGCCCGGCACCGAGTGGAGCATTTTGAGCTGCACCTCCTCCGGCATGGAGGAGGAGAAGCCCTGGATGTACATTTCCTCCGTGTCCAGGCCCATGGGCTCGATGAAGAGCTGGTGCCGGGGCTTATCCCGGAAGCGGACGATCTTCGTCTCGATGGACGGGCAGTAGCGGGGGCCGATGCCCTCGATGACCCCGGAATAAATGGGGCTGCGGTCCAGGTTTTCCAGGATGATGCGGTGGGTCTCCTCCGTGGTGTAGGTGAGCCAGCAGACGGCCCGGTTTTCGGGGACATGTTCTGTGGAAAAGCTAAAGGGCAGGGGAGCCTCGTCGCCCCGCTGGACCTCCATTTTGGAAAAATCGATGCTCCGGGCGTTGACCCGGGGGGGCGTGCCCGTCTTGAACCGGCGCAGGGGCAGACCCAGGCGCAAAAGGGCCTCCGTCAGCGGCCCGGCGGCGTGCATCCCGTCGGGGCCGGAGTCCTCGATGCACTCGCCTACGATGGTGCGGCCCTGGAGATAGGTCCCGGTGCAGAGGATGGCCGCCCGCACCTCATATACGGCCCCGGTGCGCAGCACCACCTGTTTGACATGGCCGCCCTCTGCCCGCAGGTCCACGATCTCCCCCTGGCGCACGGTGAGGTGGTCTTGCATTTCCAGAGTGTGCTTCATCACCTGCTGGTACTTGCGCCGGTCGGCCTGGGCCCGCAGGGAGTGCACCGCCGGGCCCTTGCCCCGGTTGAGCATGCGGTACTGGATGCAGGCCCGGTCGGCGGCCCTGCCCATCTCGCCGCCCAGGGCGTCCAGCTCCCGGACCAGGTGGCCCTTGCCGGTGCCGCCGATGGCCGGGTTGCAGGGCATGTTGCCCACGGCGTCCAGGTTGATGGTGAAAATAACGGTCTCCAGGCCCATCCGCGCCGCCGCCAGGGCCGCCTCAATGCCCGCGTGGCCCGCACCGATGACGGCTATATCAAATTTTCCGGCCAAAAAATCCTTCATGCGTAAAACCTCGGTCTTTGTAAAAACTCACAAATGAGAAATATTAAATTTGTGTAAACTTCCGAAAAAACTCTTGCATTCGACTTTCGGGCGTGCTATACTACACCCTGGAAACAAGAGAAGAAAGGAGCGTGATACAGTATGATGAACAACTGGATCCAGGGCGATCTGGACGACATGATCTTCGCCGACTGCGATTGGCAGCCCAGCGAGCGGTAAGTCCCGACCCAACGGAAGCCACGCAGAGTGCGTGGGTATTTTTTTGTAAAAGCGCTGCAACGCGCTTTATTTTTTTTGCCTGCGGCCTGTTAGGGCCAGCACCAGGCACAAAAGCAGCAAGGACGCGGCGATGGCGATGGCGCAGTTGCGGAAGAATTCCTCCGGCAGCAGCAATATCACCGGGTCCGTGGCCGGGTCAAAGAGCCAGTTTTCTTTTCCCGGGAAAAAGATGCCGTGGAAAATGGTGAAGGCCCGGTCGAAGTCCGTGGCGGCCAGTACGGCCACCAGCAGGATAACGCCGCCCAGTCCGCAGGCGGCCCAGAAGCCCGGGGTCCGTCCCGACAGGCGGGGGAGCCGCGTTTTCCGCCGCAGGCAGGCCACCTTCAGTGCGGCTAGGAGGGCCCCCGTCACCGCCAGCACGGCCAGGTCCAGCAGGAACAGTACCCGCACATCCGCGAAGTGGCTGGCTCCCTCCGCCGAAAAGGGCAGCACCCCGGCGGCGAAGTTCGGGCGCAGGCCCAGGCAGTAATTCATCACATCGTTGTAGGCGGCCCGGGCCTGAGCGGCGGTGAGACCACTGGCCTGGCATACGCCCAAAGGGACGATCTGCACATAGTAAAACGGGCGCAGCAGCAGCACCCAGGCGATGGACCCGGTGAGCACCGCCAGGGCCGTGGCGGGGATGGACACATAGGACCAGAATTTTTTCATAGCTTCAGACCTCCCACAGACCTTCTTCCGAGGTGGACACGCACAGGGCCCCGCTTTGGAGGGCCGAGAGAATGTCCCCCTTGTCCGCCATGAGCCCCCCGGCGATGAGGGGGACGGGCAGCTTTCGGGAGAGCCTTTCAATGACCTTGGGCAGGGTGCCCGGGAGAATTTCAATGACATCCGGCGTCACCATCTCCGTCTCCTTTTGCAGGTTCCCCACGGCCTTGGAGTCGATGGCGAACACCCGCAGCACCGTGAGCATTCCCAGCTCCCGGCCCCGGCGAATCAGGTGTGGCCGGGTGGAAATGATGCCGTCGGCCCCCTGCTGCCGCAGCCAGTCCACGGCCACTTCCTTCAGGGCCAGGCCGCCCACCAGGTCTAGGTGGACCACCGCCTGTTTGCCCGCCGCGTGGGCTTGGGCGATCCAGCCGGGAATGGTCAGCAGGTCGCCGCCCAGCAGGAAAAGCACCCGGCTCTCGCACCCGGCGGCCCGGGCCAGGACGGCCTCGTCCTTCACCGCCGGGATCACCGGCGACTGCTCCAAAAGACCAATGAGCTTGTGGCGCATGGGGTCCCCTCCTTCGATAAAGTAGAAAAAAGCCTCGCAGAGTTCGCGTCCGCAGCAGCCTGCAATCCCCTTTGGCAGAAAAACGAAGTTTTTTCGCCAGCTAAAAATTATCCTCCTGCCTATCATACCACGGGCAGGAGGATATTTACAATATAAATATTATTTTGCACTCTTGGTGGCCACCACATTGACCCCCGTGCCGCAGACATCGGGGATGACCACATCCCCGGCGGCGATGGGCAGATGCGCCAAGGCGGTGTTCAGGGCGTGGGCCACATTGAAGACCTTCTCCTTGGGTACCTCGCCCGCCGTGCGGACGGACACCACAGCCGCCGCGCCGCCGGTGCAGCGGACGGTGCCGGTGACGGTGCGCTCCGGGGCCACGCATTCCTTGCGGGCGTAGCTGTCGCCCCGCTTGCAGGTGTTGCCGGTGACGGCTGTGACCACGCCGCCCTCAATCGTGGCGGTGAGCTGGCAGCCCATGGGACAGCCTATGCAGGTCAGTTGACGCTGGGTCATTTTGCCACCTCCTCTACGGTAAAGGTAATGGTTTCGCAGCCTTCGGGCAGCTCTGCCTTGCGCAGGGGGAACTGCTCCATTTCGCCGGGCGTGAGGATGCGCTTGGGGATGCGCCGCAGGAGCACGCCGTCGGCGTAGGCGGCCAGGGCGGCGTCCCGGTAGGGCTGCGCCACCCGGAAGCGGACGGTGACAGTCTCGTCCATGTTCTCCGGGTCAAGGGACTGGGGCACGGTGTAGCGCACGCCGTTTTTGCTCTCCAAACGCACGGAGCGGCTGCCCGCCCGGGCGCCTTGCAGGTACAGGGCGGCGTTTTCCCCGGCCTTTTGGGCCTCCTGGCTCACGAAGTCCACCAGGTCGTGGACATGGAGCACATTGCCGCAGGCAAACACGCCGGGAATGGAGGTAGCCAGCCGGTCCGTCACCTCCGGGCCGCCGGTGACGCCGCTGAGATGCACCCCGGCGGCGGAGGACAGCTCGTTCTCCGGCAGCAGACCCACGGAGAGCAGCAGCGTGTCGCAGGGGATGCGCCGCTCGGTGCCGGGGATGGGGCGGCGATTCTCGTCCACCTGGGCCAAGGTCACGGCCTCCAGCCGCTCCCGGCCATGGATGTCCACCACGGTGGTGGAGAGGTACAGGGGAATGTCAAAGTCCTCCAGGCACTGGACGATGTTGCGCTTCAGGCCGCCGGAATAGGGCAGGACCTCCGCCACCGCGTGGACCTTGGCCCCCTCCAGGGTCATGCGCCGGGCCATGATGAGCCCGATGTCGCCGCTTCCGAGAATGACCACATTTTTGCCGGGCATAAAGCCCTCCATGTTCACCAGGCGCTGGGCCGTTCCGGCGGAGTAGATGCCCGCCGGGCGGTAGCCGGGGATGTTCAGCGCGCCCCGGGGACGCTCCCGGCAGCCCATGGCTAAGATGACCGCCTGGGCCTGGATTTGGATCAGTCCCGTTTCCGGCCCGGTGACGGTGAGCACCCGGTCCTCGGACAGGTCCAGCACCATGGTGCGCAGCAGGTAGGGAATGTGCATTTCCTCCACCCGGGCAATGAAGCGCCCGGCGTACTCGGGGCCGGTCAGCTCCTGGCCGAAGGTGTGCAGGCCGAAGCCCGCGTGGATGCACTGGTTGAGGATGCCGCCCAGCTCCTTGTCCCGCTCGATGATGAGAATGTCCTCCACGCCCTTTTCCCGGGCGGCGATGGCGGCGGCCAGGCCCGCGGGGCCTCCGCCGATGATGGCAAGCTGTACCTGCTTCATGCCCGCACCTCCTTGGTATAGCCGACAAGGAGCTTGCTCTCTCCGCCGGACTTGGTCAGTTCCGTTTGCGGGATCCCCAGCTCCCGGCTGAGAATTTCCATGACACGCGGGGCGCAGAAGCCGCCCTGGCAGCGGCCCATGCCCGCCCGCACCCGGCGCTTCACCCCGTCCAGGGACTTGGCCCCGGGGACCCGGTGGATGGCGTCTGCGATCTCACCCTCGCTGATCTGCTCGCAGCGGCAGATGATGTTGCCGTAGGCGGCGTTTTCCCGCACCAGGGTCTGGCGATCTTCAAAGGGCAGCTCCCGCAGATGGGGGATGTCCCGGCGGCTTGCCACAAAGGTCAGCTTCTCCGTAGCGTCCAGCTTTTGGGCCACGCACTGGGCCAGATGCTGCCCGATGGCCGGGGCGGAGGACAGGCCCGGAGACTCGATGCCCACGGCATCGAAGAATCCGTCGGCGCTCTCGCCGATGACGAAGTCGTCCGCGTCCCCGTCCAGGTGGGCGCGAAGGCCGCAGAAGCTGGTGATGGTGTCCCGCATGGGCAGGTTCGGCACGCTGAGCCCCGCCATTTTCGTGGCGTAGGCCAGGCCGTCTGCGGTGGTGTTGGTGGCATCCTTGTCGTCTCGGTCCACGGCGGTGGGGCCGATGAGGAGGTTTCCATGCACCGTGGGCGTCACCAGCACGCCCTTGCCCAACTTGCCCGGGAGCTGAAACACCGTCCGCTCCACCAGGTGGCCGTCCTTCTTGTCCAGCAGGCAGTATTCGCCGCTGCGGGGGGTGATGGAGAGCTTGCTCTCGCAGACCATGTTGTGCAGGGCGTCGCTGTAGACCCCGGCGGCGTTCACCACCGTGCGGGTCTCCAAAACTTTGCCCCCGGCGGTGATTTCATACAGGTCGTCCCGGCGGGTGATGTTCGTCACGGGGCTGTCCATGAAAAACTCCACCCCGTTCTGAGCGGCATTCTCCGCCAGGGCGATGGTCATGCCGAAGGGACAGACGATGGCGCTGGTGGGGGCGTACAGGGCCGCCACCGCCTGCTGGGACAGGGCCGGCTCCAGCCCGCGCAGCTCGTCCCCGCGCACGATGCGCAGGCCCTCCACGCCGTTCTGCTCGCCCCGCTCCCGCAACTCATCCAGGCGGGGCAGGTCCTTTTCATCAAAGCACAGAACCACCGCGCCGTTGCGCCGGTAGGGGAAGTCCAGCTCCCGGCTGAGGCTCTCCATCATGCGGCTGCCCGCCACATTGAACCGGGCCTTTTTCGTCCCCGGCAGGGCGTCGAAGCCCGCGTGGACGATGGCGGAGTTGGCCTTGCTGGTGCCCACGCACACATCCTCGCCCTTTTCGCACAGAGCCAGGCGCAGGTCGTAGCGGCTCAGCTCCCGGGCCACGGCGCAGCCTACCGCGCCGCCGCCGATGACAATGGCATCGTAGATCATTTTTCCACTCTCCTTTTGCATAAAAAAAGCCATACAAACCACCGCGCAAGTCCCCCTGCGCGTTCGCTGCATGACTCAAGTTCTCATTGCAAATTATCTATTTATATATGTATAATAGCAAGGAGGGCGGATTCTGTCAAGAGGATAGATATGGAATTTCCTGAGACTGTCGATAAAGTGGTATAATTACGATAACGGTAAGGAAGAGAGTGTGAGGGAACCCCAAGAAGGGTGTCCCTCACCATTGAAATCAGTCGTTTTTGGAACCTTTTCAAAGTTTCAAAAACGCAGGCAGCGGGGCGAAAAAGTCTTTTTCGACACGCTGTTCCTCTTAACGAATCCTTGACAAAATCTTAACGGCCAAGTATGATATACTTAGCAGTAAGTTGAATGGTAAAAAAATTCAAGCCCTTTGCCGAAGAAAACCACCGTTTTTTTCGGCGGGATCAGTAAGGAGGGCGAGCGCGTGAGAAAACGGTTCAAAATTCCGTGGCCGGAGCAGTGGAAAAAGCAGACCTACCTGCCCACCCGGGGGACAAGCCTCATTTACACACCCAAGGACTTCATCATCTCGTTTTCGCTGTACATCGTCACGGTCATTGCCTGCATGCTGCTGCGCTCCCTGGACAAGACCGGGGACACCAGCTATGTGGCCATGCTGTTTCTGACGGATGTGTTTCTCACGGCGGTGCTGACGGACGGATACCTGTTCAGCATCCTCTGCGCGGTGCTGGGCGTGTTCAGCGTGGACTACATATTCACCGAGCCCTACTGGCACATCAGCTTCACCCTGGCGGGCTTTCCCCTGACCTTTTTGGTGATGATGTCCATTTCCATCCTGGCCGGGGCCCTGGCCAGCCGGGCCAAGCAGGTGGAGACGGCGGAGCGGCAGATGGCGCGGGAGAAAATGCGCGGCAACCTCCTGCGGGGCATGAGCCACGACATCCGCACCCCCCTCACGGGCATCGTGGGGGCCACGGATGTGCTGCTGGACCAGGACGCCACCCTCACGGCCCAGCAGCGCCGGGAGCTTTTGCAGTCGGTGAACGACGAGGCCAAGTGGCTCATGCGCGTCACGGAGAATCTGCTCTCCATCACCCGCATCGACGGCGAGAACGCCGGGGTGAAAAAGACCCCCGAGCTGGTGGAGGAGATCATCGAGGGCGCGGTGAGCAAGTTCCGGCGGCACTACAAGGGCATCGCTGTGCAGGTGCATTTGCCTGCAGAGCCTATGCTGGTGCCCATGGACCCGCTGCTGATGCAGCAGGTGCTGTTTAATTTAATGGAAAACGCCGCCCGCCACGGGGAGACGGTGACGCAGATCGACATCACCCTCAGCCGGCAGGAGGACTGGGCCATCCTGGAGGTGGCGGACAACGGCGTGGGCATCGCCTGCAGCCGCCTGGACCACCTGTTTGACGGCACCCTCCACCCGGAGGAGGGCCGCGAGGACGCCCGCCGGGACATGGGCATCGGCCTTTCCGTCTGCCGCACCATCGTCATGGCCCACGGCGGCGGCATATCCGCAAAAAATCAGAAGAATGGGGGGGCACTGTTCCACATCGCCCTGCCCATGGAAAAGGAGGATACACATGAAAATTAAGGACAAGGTGCTCATTGTTGAGGATGAGCAGAGCATCAGTAACTTCATCTCCATGATCCTGCAAGCCAGCGATTTTGACACCATCGTGGTGCGCACCGGCGAGGAGGCCCTGACCATGATCTCCTCTCACTGCCCGGATCTGATCGTGCTGGACCTGGGCCTGCCGGATATGGACGGCATGGAGGTCCTGAAGTCCGTGCGCAAGTGGTCCAATCTCCCGGTGGTGGTGGTCTCCGCCCGGAACCACGAGCACGACAAGGTGGGGGCCCTGGACTACGGCGCGGACGATTACCTGGTCAAGCCCTTCGGCACCTCCGAGCTGCTGGCCCGCATCCGCACGGCCATCCGCCACACCCGCACGGCCCTGCCCAACAGCGGCATCGCCCAGTCCGGCAAGTTCACCACCGGCGACCTGACCATCGACTACGATAAGCACCAGGTGCTCCTGCGCGGCGAAAACGCCAAGCTCACGGTGAACGAGTATAAGATCGTGGCCCTGCTGGGCAAGTACGCGGGCAAGGTGCTGACCTACGACTTCATCATCCGGGAGCTCTGGGGCCCCAAGGCCAAGACCGACAATCAGATCCTCCGGGTGAACATGGCAAACATCCGCCGCAAGATTGAGAAAACCCCCGGCCAGCCGGAGTACATCTTCACCGAGGTGGGCGTGGGCTACCGCATGAGAGAAGATGACTAAAACACCTGGCGAAAAAACTTCGTTTTTTCTGCCAAAAGGCTTGCAGCCTGCTGCGCGCATAATTTTTGCGTGGAGCGCAAAAATTCCACACCTGCAGTCTGAGAGGTATTTTTCCCCACGCGCATGTCGCGGTGAAAAATTTGAATTATTTGCCGCCTGCGGGCGGCAAGCTCTGCGAGGCTTTTTTGAATTCATATATTGCCAAAAGCGAAGAAAAATTTTTTCCGTTTTCTTAATAAGACGAAAGGGCAGCGGGCCGCCGCTGCCTTTTTTTGCGTGCGGTTCGTCATGCCGGAGCCTATCCGTGCATAAAATAAGAACAGAAATTGTGACAAGTTTCACAAAAAGAACCTTTTCGGAAAGGAGGTTTCGTTAAAATAGTATCAAAGCGTAAGCGGTCGATAAAGAAAGTTTTGCGGCCCGTTAAGACTGCGTTAAGGAGAGGCGAAATCTATTTACAGAAGGAAGCAGAAATGGTAAGGTGCAAGTAGGCCTCTTTGGAGAGAGGACAAACAATATTAAAGGAGAGAAAACTATGGAAGAAAGAAAAGGCTTTGGATCCAATTTTGGATTCCTGATGGCCGCCGTTGGTTCGGCAGTCGGCCTGGGTAACATCTGGGGTTTCCCCAATAAGATGGGTGCAAACGGCGGATTTACCTTTCTCATTATCTATCTGATCCTGGCTGCCTGCTGCGGCCTGGTGGTTATGATTGGTGAGCTGGCCCTGGGCCGTCGTACTGGCAAGGGCGCTGTGGCTGCGTATCATGTGCTGTCGAAGAAGTTCAAGTGGCTGGGCTGGCTGGGCATTCTGTCCGCCTTCCTGATCCTGTTCTTCTACTGCGCACTGGGCGGCTACTGCATTAAGTATGTGGTCCTGAATGTGGGCGACCTGTTCGGCGCCAGCTTCGGCTCCAACGGCATGAACGGCGCGGAGGTGTTCGGCGCGTTCATGGCTAACCAACTGGAGGCCGTAATCTACGGTCTGATTTTCGTTCTGCTGACCATGATCATCGTTATGGGCGGCGTCGGCGGCGGTATCGAGAAGGTCTGCGCCGTGGGTATGCCCGCTCTGTTCGTCATCCTGCTCATCTGCATCATCCGCGCCTGCACCCTGCCCGGCGCCGTGGAGGGCCTGAAGTACATGTTCATTCCCGGCTGGGCTTTGGAGCACGGTGTTATTGATGAAGCACCCGACTTCCTATCCGTCCTGTCTACCGCAGGCGGCCAGATGTTCTTCTCCCTGTCCCTGGGTATGGGCGCCATGATCACCTACGGCTCCTATCTGAATAAGAAGGAGAACATCGAGAAGAACGCTCTGCTCATCGTGATCATGGATACCCTGGTGGCCCTGATGGCCGGCCTGTGCGTTATCCCCGGCCGTTTCGCCCTGGACCCCGAAGGTTCCCTGGGTGGCCCGTCCCTGCTGTTCGTGACCATGCAGAATGTGTTCCAGAATATGCCTATGGGCGCTCTGTTCGGCATCCTGTTCTATCTGCTGGTGGTGTTCGCTGCCATTTCCTCCTCCATCTCTCTGCTGGAGGTCATCGTGGCCCACTTCTGCGATAAGGCCCGTGACGCCGGCAAGGGCGACAAGCGCAAGACCTATTCCCTCATCGCTGCTTTCTTTGTTGGCCTGGGCTGCATCCTCATCTGCCTGGATTCCCTGGGCGGCGCCGGCATCTCTCCCTTCAACATCCTGGGCATGGATCCCGAGAATCTGCCCATGTGGAGTGACTGCTGGCTGGACTTCTTCGACTGCATCTCCGAGGGTCTCCTCATGCCGTTTGGCGCACTGATGATGTGCCTGTGCATCGGCTGGGAGCTTGGGCCCAAGACGGTGGACGACGAGTGCTGCCTGGAGGGCCAGACCTTCAAGCTGAAGGGCTTCTTCAACATCTGCGTCAAGTTCATCACCCCCCTGTGCATGCTCCTGGTGCTCTACGGCCAGATCAAGGACTTCTTCTTCTAAATTAAATAAAGTGTAGTCAGACCGCACAAAGCGCAGACATACATAAAACGCCGGGGCCCGCCCCCGGCGTTTTTCTGCGTTAAGATACAAAGCCGTTTCCGTAGGGACACACCTCGTGGCCGTCTGTAATCCAGGCGCGGAGCGGCGGGGTGAGAGTGCCCCGCGCTGCGGAAATATATCAAATAATGTGTAGGGGCGGACGGCGCTGTCCGCCCCCATTTTATCCCCGCATTTCCCGTCAAATCCCTCCATCAAAGAAATTTCCCGCCAATACACCTTATTATTTCAAAAATTTTTTGTGAGAAAAGAAAAAAAGTTTGTACACAATTTGTTAAAAAAATGGAATCGTCTGACAAGAACTTGACAATGTGCCGATTAAAGCATAATATAGCCTTACCAAAACTTGAGGAGGTAAATCAAGCATTATGGAAAAGAAAGGTACAAAAATTG
>CAVJNL010000008.1:0-42326 GCA_963650985.1 Clostridium sp. CAG:413 | reverse complement strand
CTCCCCATCGGAGTTTTTTCAATCTAAAAGTGTTGCACTTGCTTGACAATCTGCCGTGCGAAGCGACGGAAGGGTCTACTACCGCACCCCTTGCAACGGACACGGGCGGGGCAAAGCCCCGCCCCTACACACCCCATGGAGTCCACCGCACCGGGCGGACAGGGTCGTCCGCCCCTACAACCCATCCCGTAGGGGGCGGCGTCCCCGACGCCCCGCATGCAAGCACTTCTTGTCATGCGTAGGGCGGGGTGCCCTCACCCCGCCGCCTGTCAACCACCGCACCCCATGTAAAACTCCATGTCATTGTGAGACCAGTGACCGATGTCACTGGTCGTGGCAATCCGCAACCCCCGTCCCCTAAAAAGTCTCCTCTGCGCAAGGGGAAATCGCCGAAGCGCCGCCAGTGGCGGAAGAAGCAAGGCAATTTCGAGGAAGTGCCCCGATTGGCACGACGGTGGGCAGGCTGTCACGGCGAAGCCGTGACTGAGGGGTCGACGGTACCGCACTCTTTGTAACGCAACAACCCGGCGGGGTGTGGTCACCCCGCCCTACAACGCACTTCCGTAGGGGCGACCCTCGCAGTCGCCCGCGGGCGGGGCAAAGCCCCGCCCCTACACACCCTATGGAGTCCACCGCACCGGGCGGACAGGGTCGTCCGCCCCTACAACCCATCCCGTAGGGGGCGGCGTCCCCGATGCCCCGTTTGCAAGCACTCCTTGCTATGCTTTCGTAGGGGCGACCCTCGCGGTCGCCCGCCTCACCGCAACTCTTGCAATACGTCATTGCGAAGCCAGTGCGCACACTGGCTGTGGCAATCCGTAATACTCTTTGTAGGGGACGATGCCCACATCGGCCCGCATTGCACCGTCTTTCCTCTTTTACACAATCTGCTGCACCAGCGTCACCAGCCCACTGACGCCCACGCCGATGTACACCACCTGCCGGGCGATGTCCCCGCTCATGCGGCGGCTCAGGGCGTTGCCGATGACCATGCCCACCAGCACAAAGGCCGCGCCCACGGCGGTGATGGGCAGATACTCCACCCCATACAGCCCCCGCCAGGCCCGCATAGCCAGGTTGATGGCGTTGGTGGTGACGAACAGGAACTGCATGTTCGCCACATAGCTCTCCTTGTCCCGGGCGATGGCCACGAAATACAGAGCCATCATGGGCCCGCCGATGGTGAACGCCCCGGCGCAGCACCCGGAAAAGGCGCTGCACAGCATCCCCGCCGCCGGGCTGGGCCGCAGCCGCACCCGCTGGGCCACGAACAGGAAATACACCGCCAGCAGCACCAAAAAGCCCCCGAACACCGCCGTGAGGATGTGTAGGTCCATCTGTCCTAAAAAGGCAATGACCATCAGGGAACACACGGTGTAAAGGGCGATGGGCGGGAGAATTTGCCTGAGGTCAATGCTCCTGCGCCGGGACCAGGCCATGACCCCCGACTGCACTATGCAGATAGCCGCCGCCACGCTGGGGGCGATGGTGATGTCGAAGAAATATTGGGCCGCCACCATTAAGATCACCGCCGAGCCGAAGCCCGTCAGCGGCTGGATGATGCCCCCGGCCAGGGCCGCCAGGGCCATAACTATGTACGCCGTCATTGCTTTTCCTCCGCGTGAAAGCGCCCACACCCGGATAGGCGTGGACGCTTTTTGTGTTACTTCTTGCTCTTGCCCAGGTAAGCCTCTTTGATAGACTCGTCTGCCAAAAGCTCCGCGCCGGTGCCGAACTTGGTGATGGTGCCGGTCTCCAGCACATAGGCAAAGTCCGCCACCTTCAAGGCCATGTTGGCGTTCTGCTCGATCAGCAGCACCGTCACGCCCTCTTTGTTGATGGTGCGGATGATGTCGAAAATGCCCTGCACCACCAGGGGCGCCAGGCCCAGGGACGGCTCGTCCATCATCAGGACCTTGGGGCGGCTCATAAGCGCCCGGCCCACGGCCAGCATCTGCTGCTCGCCGCCGGACAGCGTGCCCGCCAACTGCCAGCTCCGCTCCTCCAGCCGGGGGAACAGGGAGTAGACCCACTGGAGGTCCTTCTCAATGCCGTCCTTATCCTTGCGCAGATACGCGCCAATCTTCAGGTTTTCCACCACCGTCAGGTTGGCGAACACCCGCCGCCCCTCCGGGGATTGAGCGATGCCCGCCTCCAGAATTTTGTTGATGGGCTTACCCAGCAGCTCCTGGCCGTCGTAGGTGATGGAGCCGCTGTCGGCCTTCACCAGGCCGGAGACGGTGCGCAGGGTGGTGGACTTGCCCGCGCCGTTGGCGCCGATGAGGGTGACGATCTTGCCGTTGGGCACCTCCAGGCTAATGCCGCGCAGGGCCTTGATGCCGCCGTAGGACACATGCAAATTCTCAATCTTCAGCATCTTCAACCACCCCCAAATATGCGTCGATAACGCGCTCGTTGCTTTGAATCTCCTCAGGCGTACCCTGGGCGATCAGCTTGCCGAAGTCCAGCACATAGATGCGGTCGGCAATGTCCATGACCAGGTCCATGTGGTGCTCAATGAGCAGAATGGTCATGTGGAAATTTTTACGAATTTCGCCGATGAACTCCGTCAGCTCCAGGGTCTCCTGGGGGTTCATACCGGCGGCGGGCTCGTCCAGCAGCAGCAGCGTGGGGTCCGTAGCCAGGGCCCGGGCAATCTCCAGGCGGCGCTGCTTGCCGTAGGGCAGGGAGGTGGCCAGCTCGTCCTTCACATCCTCCAGACCCACCAGCTTCAAAAGCTCCAGCACCTCGGCCCGCTGCCGGGCCTCCTCCTTGCCGTTGAGGTGGAGGGCCGCGGTAAAGAGGTTGCTGGTGCGGCGCAGGTGCTTGGCAATGAGCACATTGTCAAACACCGTCTGGGTCTTCCAAAGGCGGATGTTCTGGAAGGTACGGGCCATGCCCTGCACGGTGATCTTATCCGGCGTCGGGGCCAGGATGTGGTCGGTAAAGGCGTATTCGTCCCGCTCCTTCTGGGCCAGCTTCCACGCCTTCAGCGCCTCGTCCTCCAGGGCCTCCTGGGGCCCAAACTGCGCGGTATACATGGTGGGGTCTTCGCCCTTATAGGTCTTTTTCATCTTCCCGGTGGGGTGGTTGCGCACGATGCACTTTTCGTTGAAGCACACCCGCCCGTTGCTGGGGGCGTACACACCGGTGATGACATTGAACGCGGTGGTCTTTCCGGCGCCGTTGGGGCCGATAAGGGCCACGATCTCGCCCTCGTTTACCTCCATGCTCAGGTTATCCACAGCCACTACGCCGCCGAACTGCATGGTGACATTTTCCACTTTCAGCACATTTTTCATTTGGAGGCCACCTCCTTCTTTTCCTTCTTCTTAAAGAGCTTTTGGAAGAAGCCGATGATGCCGTCCCAGGAGAACTCTCGGTCGCCCATGATGCCCTTACGGAAGAACAGCACCACGATCATAATGACCACCGAGAACACCAGCATACGGAAGCCTCCCCGCATGAACGGGATGTTCACGCCCAGGTAGGGCATGGGGTCGTCCAGGAAACGCAGCCACCACTCGGAGCAGGCGATGTAGAGGAACGAACCCAAAATGGAGCCGGTGACAGAGCCGATACCGCCGATAACCACGATCAGCAAGATCTCATAGGTCATGGTGGAGGTAAAGGTATTGGCCTGGACGCTGGACTGGAACATCGCCAGCAGCGCGCCGCCGATACCGGCGAAGAAGGAGCTGATGAGGAACGCCTGCATTTTGTGCTTTGCCAGGTTGATGCCCATAGCCTCGGCGGCGATCTCGTCGTCGCGGATGGCCTTGAAAGCCCGGCCATAGGTAGAGTTAATGAGCAGCACAATAAAACCGATGCAGATGGCCGACACGATGAACGGGAACAGCACGGAGTCAAAGTCGGCAAAGCCGCGCAGCAGGTTGGAGGCGTTGGTCAGCGGCCCCAGCTGCTTCCACTGGATGATGGCGCGCATAATTTCCGCAAAGCCCAGGGTGGCGATGGCCAGGTAGTCGCTCTTCAGCTTCAGCACAGGCAGGCCGATGAGCCAGGCGAAAATGGTCGGGACGATACCCGCCAAAATCAGGCCCACCAGCATGGGCAGGCAGAACTGCACGATACCGCCGTCAAAATATTGGTACACGCCCAGTCGGTCCGCCACGGGAATGGTGAGGATACCGTAGGTATAAGCGCCGATCATCATAAAGCCCGCCTGGCCCAGGGAAAACAGGCCCGTAAAGCCGTTGAGCAGGTTCAGAGACACAGCGACCAGGGAGTAAATGGTGCCCTTTTTCAGCACCGTAGCCAGCATAGAGTAGTGCTGGAACTTGTCTACATACAGCAAAAGTGCCACGCAGACGGCTGCCAAGATCAGTGACAGCAGCAGATTTCTTTTCTTGTTATTCTTCATAGCTTACACCTTCTCCGTCAGTTTCTCACCGAACAGACCGTTGGGCTTGCACAGCAGGATCACGATCAGCAGGGCAAAGGTGAAAGCGTTGCTGAACACGGCGATGGTCTCATTGGCCTTGATGAAGGACTCGCAGATACCAATGATGAACGCACCGATAACGGCGCCGGGGATGGAGCCAATGCCGCCGAACACAGCGGCCACAAACGCTTTCAGGCCGGGCATAGCACCGATCATGGGACTCACCTGGCCGTAGTTGGCAAAGTACAAAATAGAGGCCACGCCCGCCAGGAACGAGCCGATGACAAAGGTCATGGAAATAACGCTGTTGATCTTAATGCCCATGAGCTGGGAGGTCTCAAAATCCCGGGACACGGCGCGCATAGCCATGCCCACCTTGGTCTTCTGAATGAGGACCACCAGCACCACCACCAGGACGATGGTGAGAATGGGGGTGACGATGGTGATGCGCTTGATGTTCAGGCTGCCCACATGCAGCACTTCCGTCAGGAAGGGGATGTCGGGGTAGGCCCGGGCGATACCACCGGTGATATAGTTCGCCAGGTTTTGCAGCAGGTAGCTGACGCCGATGGCCGAGATCATCACGGACATACGCGGTGCCGTGCGCAGGGGCTTGTAGGCCGCCCGCTCGATAACCACGCCCAAGATCACCGTCAGCAGCAGCACCAGGGGGATAGACACCGCCAGTGAGCAGGAGGCGGAGATATACACCATGAAAAAGCCCGCCATCATAAAGATGTCGCCGTGGGCGAAGTTAATGAGGCGCAGGATGCCGTAAACCATGGTGTAGCCGATGGCAATGAGGGCGTACAGGCTGCCCACCGTGACGCCGGAGAGCAGAAGTTGGATATAGTAAGCTGCGTCATGCATAAGTACGGAAACCTCCTTCTATATGAATCTTGCGCTTTCAGCATGCGGGGAAAGGATGTCCCTCGACTGCCGAAAACGCAAGAGTCATCAAAGTACCAAAACCTCGAATCGTGAGGGGAGCATCGCTCCCCTCACGATAAGGCTTTATGTCGTTTTTAAAAACGCCGGGTGATTATTGGCCGTTGTAGGTGCTGTAATACACGATGTCGCCGTCCTTGATGGTCTTGATAACAGCATAGGTCTTCACAGCGTCGCCGTTGGCATCGAACTTCAGGTCGCCGGTGACCAGGCCCTCGACCTCCAGGGAGGCCAGCGCGTCACGGATGGCGGTGCCGTCGGTGGAACCGGCCTTCTCAATGGCGTAAACAGCGGCCATGTAAGCGTCGTAGCCGCAGGGGGTCACGCTGGAGATAGCGTCAGCGGTGCCGCCGTTGTTCTCGATGCGGGTCTTGTCCTCGGCGACCCACTTCTTGAAGCCCTCCACGAAGGCCTTGCCCTGTTCGTTGGTCTCGTCGGCTGCATCGAAGAAAGCGGAGAAATAAATGTCGGTGGCCTTGTCGCCGGTACGCTGGGCGATGGAGATGTCATCCCAGGTGTCGCCGGCCATGATGGGGCAGGTGACGCCGGTGTCGCGGGCCTGGCTGATGATCATGGCAGCAGTCTCGATGGACACGGGGGCGAAGATGCCGTCATAACCGGCGGACTTGATGGTAGCCATGATGGTGGAGAAGTCAGTCTCGCCCTTTTGGAACTCCAGAACGGTAGCCTTACCGCCCAGGCGCTCCATTTCCTTCTGGAAATAGTTGCCGAAACCGGCGGAGTAGTCGTCGCCGGACTCAATGATCAGAGCGCAGTTCTTGCTGCCCTTTTCCTTGTTGGCGAAGTTCGCCATCACGGCACCCTGGAAGGGGTCAATGTAGGAAACGCGGAAATAGTAGTCGTTGCCCTCGGTCACCTGCGGGTTGGTGCAGGAGGTGCCGATAGCGGGGATCTTAGCATCCCGGAACAGGGGGCCGGCGGCAATGGCGCAGCCGGAGCCGTAGGTGCCGATGACCACGGACACGCCCTTGGAGATCAGGGTCTGGGCCGCAGCGGGAGCCTTGGACGCATCGGATGCGTTGTCTGCGGTGACAAGCTGGACCTTGTACTCCTTGCCGTTAATGGTGACGGTGGGCTTGATGGAGTTGGCATACTCAATGCCCAGGATCTCCTTCTTACCACCGGCGCCGTTCTGGCCGGAGGTGGGCTCAAAAATACCGATCGTAACGGTGTCCCCGTCGGAGCCGCCGTCCTTGCTGCCGCAGGCGACCAAAGACAGAGCCGTGACCAGGGCCAGCAGCAATGCAATGATTTTTTTCATCTTTACTTCCTCCTAATTGGTTTGGGGCACAGGCTCTCCAAATGGGCCTGTGTCTATTTTCATATTTTATTAAAATTTTCTCCCGATTGCAAGTGAGAATGTTGCATTAAATTTCCACGGAAATAGGCCTTCCCCGAAAGAATTTTCTACCTTTTGATTTTACAAATGTCCGTCAGTGGTGGACAGTTGCCCCTATGGGCCGTTCATGCCGCCGATTTTCCCATTTCCTGTCCCCCATTGACAGACACCTGTATTCGTGATTTTGCACAAGACCCCCCGGGCGATGAAAAAAATAAATCGCCCCCTCCGCAGTAGGAAAGGGACGATTTACAGGTTCTTTACGGGTTTTCCGTCTTAAAAACGGCCTCGAACTCCGCCGCTGTCATGGTCTCATGCTCCAGCAGGAAGTCCGCCACGGCCCGCAGCTTATCCTCTTGCCGCTTGAGAATGTCCGTGCAGCGGGTGTAGGCGTCGGCCAAAAGCTGCTGGATCTCGTCGTCCATCTCGGCGGCAATCTTCTCGGAGTAGGGGCGAGTGTGGCCCATGCTCTTGCCGATGAACACCTCGTCGCTGCCCGCGTCGAAGGCCACATGGCCCAGGCGGCTGGACATGCCGTAGGTTCCCACCATTTTTCGGGCGATGGTGGTGGCCCGCTGGAGGTCGTTGCTGGCGCCGGTGGAAATGTCCCCCAGCATCAGCTCCTCGGCGGCCCGTCCGCCCAGCAGCACCACGATCTCGTCCTCCATGTAGCGCTTGGAGAGGTAGGAGCGGTCCTCCTCCGGCAGGCTGATGGTCATGCCTCCCGCCTGCCCCCGGGGCACAATGGTGATCTGATGCACCGGGTCCTGGCCGGGCAGGTCGTGGGCCGCGATGGCGTGGCCCGCCTCGTGGAAGGCCGTGAGACGGCGCTCCGCCTCGGGAATGACCCGGCTGTGCTTCTCAGGTCCCGCGATGACCTTGATGATGGACTCCTGAATGGTCTTTTGCCGGATCACCGCCTCGCCCCGGCGGCCCGAGAGCAGGGCTGCCTCGTTGAGCAGGTTCTCCAGGTCCGCCCCGGTGAAGCCTGCGGTGCCTCGGGCGATCTCGCTCAGGTCCACATCCTCCGCCAAGGGCTTGTTCCGGGCGTGGATCTTCAAAATCTCCTCCCGGCCCTTGATGTCCGGCAGGCCCACATACACCTGGCGGTCAAACCGGCCGGGCCGCAGCAGGGCCGGGTCCAGAATGTCCACCCGGTTGGTGGCGGCCAAAACCACCACGCCCTGGCTGGCGGCAAAGCCGTCCATCTCCACCAGCAGCTGGTTCAGCGTCTGCTCCCGCTCGTCGTGTCCGCCGCCCAGGCCGCTGCCTCTCTGGCGGCCCACGGCGTCAATTTCGTCGATGAACACAATGGCTGGAGACTGCTTTTTCGCCTGGTCAAAGAGGTCGCGGACGCGGCTGGCGCCCACGCCCACATACATTTCCACAAAGTCGGAGCCGGAGATGGACAAAAACGCCACATCCGCCTCCCCAGCCACAGACTTGGCCAGCAGCGTCTTACCCGTGCCCGGAGGGCCCACCAGCAACACGCCCTTGGGAATGTGGGCGCCCAACTGCAAATACTTGTCCGGCTCCCGGAGGAACTCCACGATCTCCTGGAGCTCCTCCTTCTCCTCGTCGGCCCCGGCCACATCGTCAAAGGTGACGCGGTTCTCGCCCCGACCGGGCATCTGCACCCGGGCCTGGCCGAACTTTGCCATCTTGTCCTGGGCGGCGTTCCCGCCGGTCATGCGGCCCATGAGGTTGATAATAATAAGTAGGGCAATAAAGCCCATCACATAAGGCAGCAGGGTCGAGACCCAGTTGGTGGCGTGGATGAAGCTCTGCTCCTTCACAATGCCGCTTTGCACCTGCTGCTGCACCAGGCCGTCCATGTCGCTATAAAAGCTCTCCACGCTTCCGATGGTGCAGACCACCACGGAGCCGTCCTGCAATTTTGCCTGCAAGCTGTCGCCGGTGATGCTGAAGCTCTGCACCTTTTCCTCCCGGAAATACTGGCACATCTGGCTGTAAGCAATGCCGCTGCTCTCCGCGCCCAGGTTCCGGGCCAGGGTAAATATGCACAGCACCACCAGCAGCAAAAATAGTATGCCGCCGGGCCGAATTCTTCTTCTCTCTGTCAAGTCTCCCCCTCCTTCATTACGCCACGGCGCGGACGCCGCGCCAACTGTTGCCCTTCATAAAGGATATGCACAGCAGCACATGGGACCGCACATTTTTCACCGGGACAAACGGATCGTTCCAGGACCGGGCGTCCCAGGACCCGGTGCGGTTGTCGCCCATGAAAAACAGGCAGCCCTCCGGCACCACATATTCCTCCCGGCTCCCGTTGGCCGTGATCCCCTGCCTGGGCAGGTAGGATTCATCCAGCTCCTCGCCGTTTATATACACATATCCGTCCTGGAAGGTCACAATGTCCCCGGGCAGGCCGATGACCCGCTTGACCAGGAGCTTGCCCATTTCGTCGCTCCAAAAGGTCACAATCTCCCCCCGCTGGGGCGTGGGATTGCTGACCGCGTAGGGCAGCTGCCAGGAAAAGAGCAGCGACTTGGTGGGCAGCGTCGTCTCCATGGACCCGCTGGGCACCCAGGCGATCTGGAAGATCACCTTGAACAGCAGCAGCATGCACACCACCGTCACCGGGATGTAGCCGTAGTCCTTCCACAGCCTGCGCCAGGTGTTTTCCTTTTGCAGCCTGCGCCCGGGCTGGGCCGTGTCGGCCCGTACCGTCTGGCCGCCCACCGGCTGCAATTCCTCCGGCTCTACCGGCTCCGTCTCCGCCGAAACCAAGTCCATCGGCTCCGAGCTATCCATTTCCGGCTCCACCGAAGATAAGTTCGCGACCTCCGGCCCCTCCGACTCCACCGCAGGCTCCGGCGCGTCCGGCTGCTGCCCGCTCTCCTCCGGGTCGCTCACCCGGCGAAAAAGCTCCGGCATCTCCACCTCCGGCAAGCCGTCTCTGTTTTCGTCCATGCTAACCTCCTTTTCCCCGCGCCATGCGCCCGGGGAAAACTGTCATTGCAGGGCCGGTGCGCACACCGACCCCGGCCATCCATATTTCACTTGCTGTACACCTCAGGCTTCAGAATCCCGATGTAGGGCATATTGCGGTACTGCTGGCAGTAGTCCAGGCCGAAGCCCACCACGAACTCGTCCGGCACCTCAAACCCGGCCAGGTCGGGCACAATGGGCTTTTGCCGCCGGGAGGGCTTATCCAGCAGGGTCACGATGGTAATGGACTTTGCCCCCTTCGTCAGCAGGTAATTGCGCAGGAAATAGAGGGTGTTGCCGGAGTCCAAAATGTCCTCCACCACGATGATGTCGCGGTCGGTGATGTCTCGCTGCAGGTCCCGGGTGATCTCCACCACGCCGGAGCTCTTGGTGGCGTTTTTGTAAGAGGAAACGCTGATGAACTCCACCTCGCTCTTGAGCTGGGTGGCCCGCACCAGGTCCGCCATAAACACAAAGCACCCGTTGAGCACGCCCACAAACATGGGGTCCTTGTCCTGGAACTTATCAAACAGCTCGTCGCCCATCTCCTGGATGCGCTTATGCAGCTGCTCCTCCGACAGCAACACCTCCAAAATGTCCTGATTCATGTTGCTTTTAGCCATCATTCTGTCCTCCTGAATTTTCTCTCTGAATGGTAATTATGAGCCTCATGCCGCCGGTCTCCCGGGGCAGAAATTCCACATCTGTACCCAGCGGCCAAACCGCCGCCAGCCTTTCGCCCGCGTAAAGGGCGGGCAGCCTGTCCCGCTCCACCGGGTCCACGCCCCGGTCCAGGCACAGCCGCTTCACGCTGCGCCGCCCCCGGCCTCCGGGCAAGTTCAGCCCTTCCCCGGGCCGACACGGCCCCAGGGTGAGCCCGCCGGGTATCTTCTCCGCGTCCAGCACCAGCGCATTTTCCGCCGCCGTCCGCTCCGATTTTTCTAATACGATCATATATTCGCCCCACCGGGTCACCCCCGGCAAAAGCGCCACAGTCTCCGGGGCATTTTCCTCCCCTTGCAGGGAAAAAGTCTCCCCCCGGCACCGGGCCACCACGCCCCCGGGCAGGTGCAAAACGCCCCCCGCCCCGTGCAGAAGCTGCTCCATGGCCTCGTAGTGTACCGCGCCGTAGTCCTTGCGGCCCACCGCCGTCCGCTCCGTCAGGGCCCGCAGGGCCCGCAGCCGCAGGGCGTAGGGCAGGTCCAGCAGCACCCGGCGTTTCATCTCCGTGCCGCGCCCCGGCAGGGCCCGGTCCACCAGCGCCCGCCAGCAGTCCTCCTCCCGCCGCAGGATGTCCGCCGTCCGGCAGATGCTCCCCTCCGCGCCGGGATAAAGCTCCCGCAGCAGCGGCATAATGTCCAGCCTGAGCCGATTCCGCGCCATGCTTCGGTCCTGGTTCGTCTCGTCCTCCACATGGTCAATGCCGTTTTCTTCCAGATATTCCTCGATTTCTTCCCGGGAGGTCTCCAGCAAAGGCCGGATGATGTTCTCCCGCACCGGGGGGATGCCCGCCAGCCCCGCCGGGCCCGTGCCCCGCAGCAGGTTCAGCAGCACAGTCTCCGCCTGGTCGGCGGCGTGATGGGCCGTGGCAATGCGGTCGGCCCCGGTCAGCTCCGCCGCCCGACGAAAGGCCTCATACCGCAGCCGCCGCCCGGCCTCCTCGATGCCCACGCCCCACTCCTTGGCCTTCTCCGGCACGCTCACCCGCTCCGTTACGCAAGGAATACGCCGCTCCCGGCAAAAGTTCTGGACGAAAAACACATCCCGCTGGGCGGTCTCCCGCTGCCCGTGGTCCATGTGAACGGCGGCCACGGAAAAATTCTCCCGCTGCCCCAGCCGCCACAAATAGTGCAGCAGGCACATAGAGTCCCGCCCGCCGCTGACGGCGCAGAGAATGCGCCCACCCGCAGGCGGCAGCATATCCCACCGCCGCATGAACGGCAGCAGATCAAGCCCCTCACTCCTCTTCATAGCGGTTTTCCAATGTGCTGAACGCCGTATAATCCGGCATCCAGCGCAGTTCCACCTTGCCGGTCTCGCCGTGGCGGTTCTTCGCCACGATGCACTCGGCGATGTTCCGCTTCTCGGAGTCCTCATTATAATAGTCGTCCCGGTACAAAAACAGCACAATGTCCGCGTCCTGCTCAATGGCGCCGGACTCACGCAGATCCGACAGCATAGGCCGCTTGTCCTCGCGCTTTTCGTTGGCACGGGAGAGCTGCGACAGGCACAGCACCGGCACCTGCAATTCCTTCGCCATGATCTTCAGCATACGGGAGATGTCCGACACCGCCTGCTGGCGGTTCTCGCCGCTGTAGCTCTTGCCCCCAGCGGAGGTCATCAATTGTAAGTAGTCGATGACCACCAGCCCCAGGTTCTCAAGCCTGCGGCACTTGGCGTTCATGTCCGCCACGGTGAGCAGCGGATTGTCGTCAATGCGGATGTTGGTGTGGTTTAGCACCATGGCCGCCTGGGCGATCTTCTCCCAGTCGCTCTCCCGGAGGTTGCCCGTGGAGAGCCGGGTGTTCTCAATAAGCCCCTCGTTTGCCAAAAGCCGCGTCACCAGCTGCTCCTTGGACATTTCCAGGGAAAAGATAGCCACGGTCTTCTCCGGCGAAGCCTTCGCCACCGACAGCGCCACATTCAGCGCCATACTGGTCTTGCCCATGCCGGGTCGGGCGGCCAAAAGCAGCAGGTCAGACTTGTTCAGTCCGTTGATCTTTCTGTCCACCGCCGAAAGGCCCGTGGAAAGTCCCGGGGGCTCTGCCCCGGCGGTGAGCTTGGCAAGCTGGTCCATCACCGTCTCCACCACCACGCCCACATGGGTCATCTCCTGGGCGCCCCGGCCCTGGCGGATGGCGTAAATTTTCTGCTCCGCCGAGGAGAGAATTTCCCCGGCGTTGCCCACGCCCTCCTGGACCATGGCGGCGATGTCCCCGGCGGCCTTCGCCATGGCCCGCAGCAGGGATTTGTCCCGGATGATGCCCGCATACTCCATCACATTGGCGGAGGTAGGCGTCACCTCCATGAGCTGCAAGAGGTACGCCCGGGTGTCCTCCCGGTATACCCCGGCTTTTTCCATCTCCCTCGCCACCGTCACGCCGTCGATGGGCTTGGAGTAGATGAACATGGAATAGATGGTCTCGAAAATTTCCCGATTCTGCCGCAGGTAAAAATCCTGGGGCTGAAGCCGGTCCATCACATCCTTGATGCAGTCCGCGTCAATGAGCATGGACCCCAGCACCGCCTGCTCCGCCTCCGGGGAGTGGGGCATGGCGCGGCTCAACAGCTCGTCCATAGGCATAGGGGAGACCTCCTTTCCATCGCGTTTTTCTTACTTTTCCTCCGTCACGAGGACATACACCGTGCCGCTGATCTCAAAACCCAGCTTGGCCTTCACCTGGTAGCTGCCGAAGCTCTTGATGGGCTCGTCCAGCACCAGCTTCTTGCTGTCGATGTCCACGCCGTACTGCTCCTTCAGGGCGGCGGAAATTTCGCGGCCCGTCACAGCGCCGAAGAGCTTGCCGCCCTCGCCGCCCTTGGAGGGCACCTTCACCTGCATGCCCTTGAGCTTTTCCGCGATCTCCGTGGCGGCAGCCTTGGCCTCCGCGTCGGCCTTGGCCTTGGCCTTTTCCTGCAAACGCATGGTGTTCACCGCGTCGGCGGTAGCCAGCACCGCCAGGCCCTTGGGCATGAGGAAGTTCCGAGCGTAGCCCTCGGCCACCTCGATCATCTGGCCCTTCTTGCCCTTGCCGCGCACATCGGCTTTCAAAATAACTTTCATTTCACAGTTCCTCCTTGGTTGGGTTTTTCGTAATACTTATCAATAGCCTCCTGGAGCTTTTGGCGCACCTGCTCCACCGTCACGCCCGGGAGCTGTCCCCCTGCGCTGGTGGAGTTTCCGCCGCCGCCCAGGGCCTCCACAATGACCTGCACATTCACATCGCCCAAAGACCGGGCGGAGATATACACCCCGCCGTCCTTGGGATAGAACACAAAGGATGCCTGCACACCGCTGAGTGTCAGCAGCTCGTCGGCTGCCTTGGCCGCCGTCACCCGCTCGCACTCCTCATTGATGGCCGCGATAGCCAGGTCCTCCCGGTAAAGCTCCGCCTGCCTTATGATGGCGTAGCGGTCAATCATAGACTCCAGATCGCTTTGGAACATCTTCTGCACATCCTGGGTGTCGGCCCCGGCCCGGCGCAGGTACGCCGCCGCCTCAAAGGTCCGTCCCCCGGTGCGGTTGGTAAAGTTCTTGGTGTCCAGGACGATACCCGCCAGCAGGGCCTCCGCCTCCGCTTTCAGCAAGTCGCCGGGCTCCAGCAGATACCCCAGCAGCTCCGCCACCAGCTCGCTGGCCGAGGAAGCGTAGGGCTCGTGGTAGTTGAGCGCCATTTTTTCAATGTAGCTGCTGCCCCGGCGGTGGTGGTCGATCACAGCCACCCGGTTGCAAGCCTCCAGCAGCGGCTCCGACTCCACGCTCTCCGGCCGGTTGGTGTCCACCACCACCAAGAGCGTGTCCGGCTGCACCCGCAAAAAGGCGTCGCCCCCGCCGATGAATATATCCTTGTATTCCGGCAGGGCCTTCAGCTTTCGCAGCATGGGCCCCACGGAGTTGTTCTCCATATCCATAACGATCCGGGCGGTCTTTCCCCGCTTGCGGGCAATGGCGCACACGCCCGCCGCCGCGCCCAGGGTGTCCATGTCGGCGTACTGGTGGCCCATGACATACACATGCCCCGTGTCGTCCATCAGGTCGCCTAGGGCGTTTGCCATAACACGGGACTTCACCTTCGTGCGCTTTTCCGTGGCCTTGGCCCGGCCACCGTAGAACTCGAAATTCATGCGGTCCTTCACCACGGCCTGGTCGCCGCCCCGGCTCAGAGCCATCTCCAGGGCCAGCCCCGCGTTCTTAAACAGCGCGTCGTAGCTCCCGGCCTCCCGGCCCACGCCGATGGACATGGTGGCGCACACGCCCTCGGCGGCCTGCACCGTGCGCACCTCGTCCAAAATGGCGAACCGCCCTTCGGCAAAGGCCGCGTACTGCTTCTCCGTGAACACCATCAGATAGCGGTCCCGGTCGTACTTCATCAGCAGCGCCCCGGAGGTGCCCCGCCACTGGTCCATTTTCTCCTCAATGGCCGCCCGCACCGCCGAGCGCTTCCCCTCCGGGCAGGCGCTCATCAGGTCCTCGTAGTTGTCGATCATCACAATGGCGGCCACGGGCTTGGTCTCCTCCAGGGTGGAGCGCATGTGCTCCAGGTCCGTCACATCCATCCAGTAGGTGGTGGCCAAGACCCCGAAATGTCCCTTGTCCTCGGGCCTTGTCAGACACCCGAACACCCGGTAGCGCCGGTCGTTCCAGGTGAAGATGCCCGGATATTCGAGCTTTCCCTCCAGCAGCCAGTGTGTCTCGAACCCCTTTATCACATCCCGCACCCGGGACTCGTAAATGTTCTCCCCCACCCCCGGCAGCTCCGCGAACAGGTCGTTGGCCCACAGCACATCCTCGCTGTCCGGGTTAAACACCATCATAGGCATGGGCGCAAAGAGCATGTTGCTGGTCTTGGCGGTGTCCGCGCCGCCGGAAATACGCTCCACATACTGGTGAAGCTGCTGCTGCATGACCTTGCTGCGCCTGCGGCTCACATACCACACCAGCAGCGCCGCCGCCACCTCGCAGGCAGCCAGCACCGGCGAGAGCCGGGCCGTCACCGCCGCAAATACCAGCAGCAGCAGGATATACAGCACCATATTCGTCCGCACGAGCTTCCGTATTTTCCCGTTCATCCCCAGCCCTCCTGTCGTATGCGGATAGTGACCCAGTTTCATGTTGATTGTTCATTATACCATAATAATCCCCCGCATACAAGGGTTTCTTTTCCCCACCACCGCCTTTTTCCCCCTGTCGAACCAAAGAAAAACCCGACGCACGGTTGGGGGTGTACAAATGCCAATAATTGTGCTATACTATGAAAAAAGATGCTGCCCTACGGGCGTCCTCATCCTTTTGTGTAGGGGCGGACGCCTCTGTCCGCCCGCCACACAAGTTCCCATGCCCTCCGTAGGAGCGTCCCTCGAGGTCGCCCGAAAAAAGCCTCCCTTGCCTAAAGGGAGGGGGCCAACCGAAGGTTGGTGGAGGGATTCCGTGCGGGGTAAACGGCTGTGCGCTTCCTGTAAGTCTGTGCGTGGAAGAATCCCCCAGTCACGGCTTCGCCGTGCCAGCCCCCTTTAGGCAAGGGGGCCAACATGGTAGGGCGGGCTGACCACAGTCCGCCGCCCGGGCTTGCCCCGCACCCCTTGCAATGTGTCATTGCGAGGGCGCAAAGCGCCCGTGGCAATCCGTAACCCCCGTTCCCAAATACCTTTTCACTCTTCACTTTTCACTCTTCACTCAAAATTGGCTCCCCTGCGTAAGGGGAGCTGGCGCGGCAAAGCCGCGACTGAGGGGTCGCCCACCGCACCCCATGTATATGGTATCTTTTCGTCGGCCATGTGGAGGCCGCGATGCGATAAACGGGGCCCACTCCCCCGAAAAAATTCAAAACTACGGTCACGGTCAGGCGGTCCTCCGCCGCCGCGCAGGGCGATGCAGGGCCCGGCGCAGGCGGAGCGCCTTTGTTTCATCGCGCATTTTTTGCGCACCCACCGCCCGCCGCGACCCCGGATCAAAAAGGAGAATCAATAACTTTTATGGCAGAAAAACTGAAAATCATCCCCCTGGGCGGTCTCAACGAGATCGGCAAAAACATGACCGCCTACGAGTACGGCGGCGAGATCATCGTGGTAGACTGCGGCATGGCCTTCCCCGGCGACGATATGTACGGCATCGACTGCGTCATCCCCGATGTCACCTACCTCATCAAAAACCGCAATCGCCTGCGGGGCCTCTTTATCACCCACGGCCACGAGGACCACATCGGGGCCATCCCCTATGTCCTCAAGCAGGTGAATATGCCCCTCTACTGCACCCGCTTCACCGCCGGGCTCATCAAGCTGAAGCTCCAGGAGCACCGCCTTTTGGACTCCACCAAGATCATCACCGTCGCCCCGGGCAACACCGTCCGGGCCGGCAAATTCCAGGTGGAGTTCATCCATGTGAACCACTCCATCGCCGACTCTGTGGCCTTTGCCATCCACACCCGCATGGGCACCATCGTCCACACCGGCGACTTCAAGATCGACTCCACCCCCATCGACGGCGAGGTCATCGACCTGGCCCGCTTCGGTGCCCTGGGTCACGAGGGCGTCCTGGCCCTGCTGGCCGACTCCACCAATGTGGAGCGCCCCGGCTACACCATGAGCGAGCGGGCCGTGGGCAAGACCTTCGCCCGCCAGTTCACCGGCTGCAAAAAGCGCATCATCGTCACCACCTTTGCCAGCAATGTCCACCGCATTCAGCAGGTCATCGACGCCGCCCACGCCTGCGGGCGCAAGGTGGCCGTCACAGGCCGCAGCATGGAGAATATCATGAAGGTCTCCACGGACCTGGGCTATATGAAGGTCCCCAAGGGCACCGTGGTAGAGCTGAACCGGCTGAAAAACCTCCCCCCCGAGCAGCAGGTCATTGTCACCACCGGCTCCCAGGGCGAGGAAATGAGCGCCCTGTACCGCATGGCCTTCTCCACCCATAAGCAAATTGATGTAGGCCCCACGGATAAGGTCATCATCTCCGCCTCCGCCATCCCCGGCAACGAGGTAACGGTGGGCCGGGTCATCAACGAGCTGTTCCGCAAGGGTGTGGATGTGGTGTACGACAAGGCCGATATGCTCCATGTCTCCGGCCACGCCTGCCAGGAGGAGCTGAAGATCATCCATGCCCTCACCAAGCCCCGCTTCTTCATCCCCCTCCACGGCGAGCAGCGCATGCTGCAAATCCATAAGCGCGTGGCGGAGTCCATGGGCATGAACCCCAACAATATCGTGGTAGCCGATAACGGCTCCGTCATCGAGATCACCGGCAAGCACATTAAGTGCGAGACCTCCGTCCCCGCCGGTGAGGTGTTCGTGGACGGCTCCGGCGTAGGCGAGGTAGGCGCCGTGGTCCTCAACGACCGCAAGCTCCTGGCCGAAGACGGCATGGTGGTGGTAGTCCTCTCCATGTCCTCCCACGACCACCAGCTCCTCTGCCCGCCCGAGATCGTCACCCGCGGCTTCGTCTATGTAAAGGAATCCGAAGAGCTGCTGCATCAGCTCCGGGATGTAGCCCAAAAGACCGTAGACGCCATGCCCACCCGCAAACGCCGCGACGACGGCGAAGTGACCCGCGCCGTCCGCAGCGCCATCAGCAGCTATTTGTATAAGCACACCAAACGCAGCCCCATGGTCATCCCCATGGTCACAAAGCTGTAAATTTTTTAAGGCCGTTCCGATCTTGTTTCGGAACGGCTTTAAAATTTTTAAGTGTAGGTTTCATCTTTGAAGTCCGATAATATGCGATTCGATATATTGTAATCTTTTTTAACTACTTTTTGTTCATTGTGCCGTATTATATAGATACAGTAAATATTTTATGCGCAAACTGACTAACATTGAGCCTTGAGGACATCAATATGCCACTTTATAATATTAAATTTCAAATTCCCTTTTCAATTCTCTCGCGAAAACGATGTTTGCAGGTATGGAGAAGGTGCACGAAACTCCTTTGTATAGGCGCATAGATTGAAATCTATATTTTATCATTCTATGCGCCTTACACCACAGAATTAGAAAGAGAGGATATATATGCTCAAAAAATTGCTCTCCAGTGCTTTTTGTATTGCACTTTCTTTGATGCTAATCACCCCCGCTTTCGCAGCAACTCCTTCTGTAAGTGTTTGGTATTCACTCTCTTATATTGCAGCCTACACGCCCTATGATGGAACATACTATGTTTATGAGTTGAGCTCATCATCAGACTTCAATTCAAACTATCGTGCTGCAGTCTCCCATGCAGCAGGGCAATGGAACCCTGTTCTTCCTATCAGTATTACGCAGGCATCCGTTTACGCCGCTCTTAACTCCATTTATGGCGGAACGCGCAGCCAACTCTTGGAGACTTTCCCCAGTATAGGACCTATTACAACTGGCATCACAGCAGTTAGCAGAAATGGAAGCCCCACATCCGTAAAATACAAAAATGTTACAAAGAGCGTCTATCAATTGCAAGCAGGTGGCAAAATGGCCATTGTGGAAATGTCTGAGCAAACAGCTACAAATTATAAAAACACTGCCACACATGAGATGGGTCACCTCTTTGGGTGGGATGGGCATTCAGATGGAAGCTCAGATGTAATGAGTTCCAGCCGCAGTGATAGGATTGTCCTTACTACTCGAGATAAAACACATTTAAAGCAAATATACACTTTGTTTTATAAATAAGGAGGCCTGTAACTATGAAAAAAGTTTGCACCCTCATTCTCCTCCCCCTGCTTCTCCTCCTCACCGCCTGTGCCCAACCCCTTCAGCAGACCCGCTCCATGGTGGAGTATTCCTATGCGGAGGACCTCGCCACCCTGGAGGATGTGATGCGCTACTCCACCAACATCGTCCGAGCCAAGCTGGAGTCTGCGCAGGACTTTGACGGAGCCGTTCAGGTTTATCTGTTTAGCGTCACCGACGACCTCACCGGCAACACCCCCGATGAAATTCATGTCTACGACGCCTATGACCCCGCCTACATTCCCGGCCACAGCTACTACCTCTTCCTCTGCTCCGGCGAAAGTACCCTCTACCCCCACACCATCTACACCACCGTTGTAAAGGAAATGATTCTCGATGCCGATGCCCCGGAAGCCATCACCACAGTGGGCAGCCACGACATGACGGTCCCTCTGTCTGACCTTCCTCGTACCGTAGCCGATACTATGACCGCTGGCCTCCTAGGCGATAAACTCGACCCGCCCACGGCCCTGTCCAACTCCGATAACCTCCGCGAAGTGGCCGCCCAGGCCGATGTGGTGGCTCTGGTCCGCATCCGGGACGAGCAGCCCGCCAACCCCTACGCCTCCCTCTACGCCGCCGAGACTCTCTCCACCCTGAAAGGCCCGGCGGGCGCTGTGCCCGCCTACCTCACCCTGCCCCCCGGCCTGACCCCCGGCGGCACCTACTACATTTTCCTGCAAAACACCAACGGCGCCTACACCCTCTTCTCCCGCGCCTTCCCGGCCGTGGACGCCCAAACCACCACCCCGGCCGCCCTGGGTCTCTCCTGACCATAAAAAAAGCAAGGAAGCAACGGTTGATTTTCCGTTGCTTCCTTGACAATTTTCCCCATATTTGGTATAATCGCCCCAGGCGCTGCACGAACGGCAGGCGGTTGGCCACACCACCCGAAAGGGGGTGCTGCTTATGCGTATCACATTACATATCGGACGGTATACCGTGACGATCATTGTGAAAAGCAGAAACCGCCACTCCGACAAGTGACGGTTTCTCAATATTGAGTTTAACTAACTTATCGGGCTAACCGCTTGCTGCAGCGCCCTTTTCTATTTCCATTATACCGCTCCACGCGGATTTGTCAACCGTTTTCCCACAAAAAACAGACGCACCCACCGGATGCGTCTGTTTTTTCTTGTTTGAATCTCTGCCTTATTCGGTGACGAAGGGCAGCAGGGCGATCTGACGGGCCCGCTTAATGGCCATCGTCAGCTGGCGCTGATGCATAGCGCAGGTGCCGGTGGTGCGGCGGGGCAGGATCTTGGAGCGCTCGCTGATGAAGCGGCGCAGCTTGGCAGCGTCCTTGTAATCAATGTGCTCGCACTTGTCCACGCAGAACTGGCAGACCTTGCGGCGCTTGCGGCTGTTGCCGCGGGGCGCTCTATTTTCGCGTTCCATAGCCATGGAAAAATTCCTCCTTTATAGAATTGGTGTACCCCTGGGGTACGGATCAGAACGGCAGGTCGCCGTCCTCGTCGTCGATCTCGGAAAAACCGGGCGCGGCGCTGCTGGCCGGGGCGGAATAGCCGCCGGAGGGCGCGCCGTAGTTGCCGGACGGGGCGTAATTGCCAGCGGGCGCACCGTAGTCGCCGCCGGACGCGCCGTCGCGCTTGGAGTCGCCGAAATACACATTGTCGGCCACCACTTCGGCGCTGCGGCGGTTGTTGCCGTCCTTGTCCTTCCAGTCCCTGATCTGCAAACGTCCCTCCACAATGGCCATGCGGCCCTTGCTGAAGTATTTGCTCACGAATTCCGCCGTGCTGCGCCAGGCGACCACATCAATGAAATCCGTGCTTCTCTCGCCGTTCTGCGACTTAAAATCCCGGTCTACTGCCAGAGAAAAACGGGTCACAGCGGTGCCGTTTTCCAGTCTGCGCAGCTCGGGATCCCGGGTCAGACGACCCATAATAAAAATCTTGTTCAGCATTTGTGTGCCTCCCTTACTCGTCCTTGCAGACGATCATGGAACGCATAATGCCCTCGGTAATGCCCAGGATACGATCCAGCTCCTTGGGGAACTCGGGCGCGCTGGTGAAGCTCATCAGCACATAGTAACCCTCGGTCTTGTAATCGATGGCGTAAGCAAGACGGCGCTTGCCCCACTCGTCCACGACCACATCGGAACCGTTCTGCTCAGCCAGAGCCTGGAACTTTGCCACAGTGGCGGCAATAGCCTCCTCACCCTGTGCCGGGTCGATGATGTAAACGACCTCATAGTTGGCAGAAATTTTAGCCATACTTTTGCACCTCCTTCTGGTCTTATGGCCCTCACCTTTCGTGAGAGCAAGGATTTGCCCGCATAATGCAGACCATATTATTTTACA
This sequence comes from Clostridium sp. CAG:413, assembly GCA_963650985.1. Taxonomy (GTDB): domain Bacteria; phylum Bacillota; class Clostridia; order Oscillospirales; family Oscillospiraceae; genus Vescimonas. The sequence continues at coordinate 20,920 of CAVJNL010000008.1, read as the reverse complement.
TGATTTCCATCAAAAGTCAACCCCCATTTGCCTCCAAACCCAATATTTTTTGTAAAATTCAAAATGTATGCGCCCCCAAAACCTCCGTAGGGGCGGGGTTCTGCCCCGCCCGCCCTGTTCCGCACAAAGCTCCTATAAATGCGTAGGGCGGGGTGCCCTCACCCCGCCGCTTCGTCGATCCTTTCACCGCAGGTCCCGCTTGATTCCCTCCGTGATCCGCGCCACATCCTCCAGGGTGTTCATCCGCACGATCTGCTCCTTGTAATAATTGGCGTGCGCCACGCCCTTCAAATACCAGGCGTACTGCTTCCGCGCCTCCAAAATGGCGATGTGCTCCCCCTTGTCCTGGGCGGCCCAGTGAATTTGCCGCACCGCCGTGTCGCACCGCTCTGAAAGCGGCGGCAGGGGAGGTATCGCCCGCCCCTCCAGCGCCGCCAAAGCCTGCTGAAACAGCCACGGATTTCCAAACGCCCCCCGGCCGATCATGGCAAAGTCCGCCCCTGTGAACTGCAAAATTTTCACCGTGTCCTCCGCCGAAAAAATGTCCCCGTTGGCCATCACCGGGATGGAGACCGCCTGCTTCACCTGTCGAATCGTCACCCAGTCGGCGGCCCCGGCGTACATCTGCGCCCGGGTGCGTCCGTGTACGGCTACGGCGGCCACGCCCACCTGCTCCAGCATTTTCGCCAGCTCCACCGCGTTGATATTTCCCTTGTCCCAGCCCCGGCGCATCTTCACCGTCACCGGCACCGGCGCGGCCTGCACCACCGCCTCCGCGATCCGCGCCGCCTTTTCCGGGTCCTTCATCAGCGCCGAGCCGTCGCCGTTGGACACGACTTTTCCCACCGGGCAGCCCATGTTGATGTCAATGATGTCCGCCCCGCTGATCTCCAGGGCGATCTGCGCCGCCTCCGCCATGCAGACCGGGTCGCTCCCAAAGATCTGCGCGCTCACCGGGTGCTCCCCCGGCCCCAGCTTCAGCAGCCCCCGGCTCTTCCGGTCCTGGTAGCACAGGGCCTTGGCGCTGACCATTTCCGTCACCGTCAGCCCCGCCCCCAGCTCCCGGCACACCCGCCGAAAGGCCAAGTCCGTCACCCCGGCCATGGGAGCCAGCACCAGGGGGTTGGGGATGAAAACATCGCCTATATACATTGCGTTTCCTCGCTTTTTTCAAGTTTTTCCCCATTATAACACAAAAATCGTCCCCGGAAAAGCAAAAAAGCCGGGCGACCCCTGGCCGCCCGTAAGTGAGGAGAAAAATGGTGAATCGCATAGTTAAAGCAGCGCCACCGCCAGCCAAACCAGCCCCATGAGCCCGCCGCCCAAAATAGCGGCAATGGCCGGTGACAGCCGACGCCGTTTGGGGGGTGGGAGGCCTTGGGTGCGGGTGTAGCTCTTGGCGATGCGCACCGCCTGATCCACAAGCTGCCGGGAGGAAACGCCGTCCTCCCCCAACACATCATTGCGCAGAATGAAGATCGCCTGATCGAAAACGCGGGGGTCAGGAGACTCCACAACAATGACCCGCCTGGAAATACCCTTGACCAAAACCTTTGCCCTCCTTCAATGTGGATCGGATAGTCACAGTATGGGCAAAGAACCTGGAAATTATACACTCCAAAACCATCAAAAAAGCCATAAAAACCCGCCCCTAAAGGCTCCCCCGCGTAAGGGGAAATCGCCGAAGCGCCGCCAGTGGCGGAAGAAGCGAGGCGATTTCGAGGAAGTGCCCCGATTGGCGGCCATGACAGTGCCCGCCAATCGGCTGGCATGACGGTGGGCAGGCTGTCCGCGAAGCGGACTGAGGGGTCGACTACCGCACTCTTTGCAACGCACCCGTAGGGGTCGATGGTCCTGTTGCGGTGCCCAAAATTTCCGCGCTGCCTTACGGCGGACGCTTGAAATTTTGACCGCGGCCACTCGCTCGCCTCGCTTCATCTGCCACTGGCAGCGCTCGGTTCGCTCCCCACATCGGCCCGCCCCATCGCGCCGCCAATAATGCGTCCGTAGGGGCGACCCTCGCGGTCGCCCGCTCCACCGCAGTTCTTGTTACACTCCGTAGGGGGCGGCGTCCCCGACGCCCCGTTTACCGCACTTCCTTGCAACGCATTGTAGGGCGGGCTGACCACAGCCCGCCGGAGACTGTCGATAAAGTGGTAGGATTTGTGATAACGGTAAGGAAGGGAGTGTGAGGGAAACCCAAGAAGGGTGTCCCTCGCCATTAAAATCAGTCGTTTTTGGAACTTTTTCAAAGTTTCAAAAACGCAGGCAGCGTGGCGAAAAGACTTTTTTGACACGCTGGGGCGGGCTGACCACAGCCCGCCGCCCGGGCTTGCCCCGCACCCTCTGTAAAAAACCATATCATTGCGATGCCAGTGACCGAAGTCACTGGCTGTGGCGATCCGTAATACCCTCCGTAGGGGCGGACGCCCCTGTCCGCCCGCTGGGACAGCTTCTTGCTGTGCGTAGGGGCGGGGTTCTACCCCGCCCGGTCCCGCACGGGAATCCTTGCCCTGCAAGGCCCCTCACACCGCCACCTTCCGTCCCTCCCCCGCAAAGGGCAAATGCAGCACCATCACAGCGCAGTCGTCCCCCAGCCCCTTGCGGCACCGGGATTCCGTCAAGATCAGCGCCGTCAGCTCGTCCGCGTCCGTCCCGGTGAATCCCGCCAGCAGGTTCATCAGCCACTCGTCGCAGCTTTGGTCGGCAATGCCATCACTGACCAGCACCAAAAAATCCCCGCCCTGCACCGGCACGCTCACCTGGTCCGGGGGCAGCGGCGAGTCCGACAGTCCCGTGGGTGGCGCGTCGGAGTGAAACCGCCGCACGGTCCCCCCGTGCTTGAGATACGACGGCGCGGCCCCGCATTTGTAGAGCTGCACCGTGCCGCTCCGCCGCTGCATCACCGCCAGATCCACCGTGGAATAGCCCCCGCAGCTCTCCCCCCGCAGCTTCATGGCCGCGTTGAGGGTCTTCAACGCCGGCCCCGGCCGGATGCCCGCCTCCAAAAATTGCCGCAGCAGCCGCACGGTCATGGCCGCCTCCCGGTGGGCCTCCTGGCCGCTGCCCATGCCGTCGCACAGCAGCAGATATACCTCGTCCCCCACCTCAAAATGGTCCACCTGGTCCCCGCACAAATGCTCCCCGCCCCGGGGCCGTAGGGACGCGCTGACCCGATAGCCGATGGTGCCGCCCCCCGCCGCAGGCACCGCCGCCTGGTCCAGCAGCTCCGACAGACAGGCGTACTGCTCCTTGGCGCTGGACTGGGCCTCCTGCAACTGCCGATGGAACTGCCTGCGCAGGAGATAGTCATGGGTCTCGCGGTCAATGGCCTGCAAAAGGGCGGGAAAATGCACACACCTTGACGAAAAATGCAGCGGAAAATCCTGCGCCTCCGCCCGCCCCCGCTTCAAAAGCCGCGGACAGGCGTCGTTAAAAGCGCTGTATGTGTCGCTGTAATGGCTCTGCCAGCAGTCGGCCCGCAGCACGCACCCGCTGCAAACCTCCTGGGCCGCCCGGTCGAAAACCACCGCCGGGTTCTCCGGCGGCTGGGGCTGCTGCCCCCGGAAAAAGCTGTCGTAGAGGGCCCGCAGAGCCGCCGCAGGCCGGGCATAAGGAGCCTGCGCAGACTCTCCCGCGTTCTCCGCCCGCTTCCCGGCGGCATAAAGCCCCGGCAAAAATTTTCGCGGCAAAAGGGCGTAGATCCCCGCCCCCGCCAGGCATTCCCACAGGGTCACAGGCAGAGCATCCGTGCCAAAGAGCAGCGCCAACCCCCCGCTCACCAGCGCCGCGCATACGCCATTCGCCGCCCGGGGCAGCCGCCGCAGAAGCCCGCTCACCGCGCCCCCGGCCCCGTACACCAGTGCCAAAAACACCACCGGCTCCGCCGCCGTCAGGTCCGCCAGCAGGCCCATGCAGCCGCCCACCGCTGCGCATTGGGACACGCTGCACCCCCGCCCCGCCGCCAAAAGCAGGGCCATCAGCGCCACCCGTCCCAGGGAAAATCCGAAGGCCGATACCGGCACCAGCGCCAGGGCCAGCCCGCATAAAAATCCATAGTTTTCCAGCTTCCGTCCGGGCAGCCATGCCGCCCCCGCCGCGATGGCCGCCGCGCACAGGGCCAAAAGCCAGCTGGTCGCGCTGCGCCCCACCAGGTAGATGCTCTGCACCAGCAGGAAAAACCCCGCCACACACGTCGGGCGGTAATACGCCTTTTTGTACAGCGCCGTGTCATACAGCGCCGTGTTGGCGGCGAAAATAAGGATAGCCGCCGCCGCGCACCGCAGCCCCGACTGAAAATCCATAAACACAAAGGCACCCCCGGCCACGCCCAGCACGGCCCCCAACCCTGGGAGCCTGATCCCGGCGGCCATCACCGCCGCCAAGGCAAAGGGCGCATACAGTCCCGCCACCTGTCCGCCGCACAGCAAAAACCCCAAAAGGGGCCATTTCACCGCCGCCAACACCTTCCGCGCCCCCGGCGGCAAAGCCCGTCCCATTTTCACGCGATCCCCTCCTTTGTACCCCCTCATTGTAGCCGTCCCCCCAAGAGAAAAAAGTCGGGAAATCACCAAAAACCCCACACAAAAATTTTTCGCCCCAATAAAGTATCAAAAACCCAAAATTCCGTAGGGGACGATGCCCACATCGTCCCGCCCCACCGCACTTCATACAACGCACCCGTAGGGGCGACCCTCGCGGTCGCCCGCCCCCGCACTTCATGTAACCCTCCGTAGGGGCCGGCGTCCCCGCCGGCCCGCTCTACCGCACTTCTTGCAACTCTCCGTATGGGCGGGGTTCTGCCCCGCCCGCCCCCATCTTTCCCCGATTCGCCAAAAAAAGCAAAAAAACAGCGGGGCCCAAGCCCCGCTGCATCGCGTCAAACTATCCTCTCCGCCTCACACCGCGCCATTTTCCTCAAAATACGCCCGGGTCTGGCGGATATTTTTCTGTATCTCCTCCCGCAGCGCCTTCAGGGATTCGAATTTCACCTCGCCCCGCAGCCGCTTGCAGTATTCCAGCCGAATGTCCTGCCCGTAGAGGTCGCCGTCAAAGTCCAGCAAAAATGTCTCCACGGACACCGCGTCCCCCCGGCTCACCGTGGGCCGGGTGCCCACATTGGTCACGCCCGCGCAGCTCCGCCCGTCCGGCAGATACACCCGGCTCACATACACGCCGAGCTTCGGCGTCAGCACATGCCCCGGCACGGTGAGATTCACCGTGGGGATGCCGATGGTCCGCCCCAGCCGCTGGCCGTGGCCCACGGTCTGGGTCATGCAGTGGCGGTGGCCCAAAAACCGCGCCGCCTCCTCCACATCGCCCCGCTCCACCAGTTCTCGGATGTAAGTGGAGCTGACAGTGATGCCGTCCACCTCCACCTTGGGGATGATGTCGCACCCCAGGCCCAGCTCTCGGCACTTCTCCTGTAAAAGCTGGGGCGTACCCTGGTTTTTGTGGCCGAACCGATGGTCGTGCCCGGCCACCAGATGCACGGCGTTCAGCTCCCGCACCAGCTTCTGCTCCACGAAAGCGTCCCAGGGCAGGGTCATCATCTCCCGGTCAAAGGGCGCCAGGATGATCCGCTCAATGCCGTACAGTCGCTTCACCAGCCCCCGCCGATCCTCCGGCGAGTTGATGAGAAACACGGGCCTCCCCGTGACCACCTCCTTGGGCGGGCGGTCAAAGGTGAATACCACCGGCTCCGCGCCCAGCTCCCGGGCCCGCTGCACGGCCTTTTCCAGCAGGGCTCCGTGGCCCCGATGCACCCCGTCAAAAAAGCCCAGGGCAATGACTGTCTGGTTCAAAATCTCTCACGCTCCGAAAAAGTTTTTTAGCGAGGTCATGGTGTCCCCCTGCAAGCGGCTCAGGCAGAGGAAATCCCTCTCCCGGCCATAAACGCGGTACTCGCCCTCCGGCAAATTTTCCCGGATGAAAAAGGGATTGCCGTTGCGGCACCGCTCCTCCTGCTTCGCCGTTTTCAGCCGATACTCCGGGCGGTCCCGAAACAGACTGTCCGCAGGACGCAGCAACGCCTCGCCCTCATCCTGCATCTGCTCCAGGGTCACGCTCTCGTCCAAAGTGAACCCGGCGGCCATGGTGCGCCGCAGAGAGTACATGCACCCCCCGCAGCCCAGCGCCTGCCCAATGTCGTGACACAAAGTCCGCACATAGGTCCCCTTAGAGCAGCGAATGCGCAGAATATAGTCCGTTTCGGACACCTGCTCCACCACTTCCAGGGTGAAAATCGTCACCGCCCGGGCCTTGCGCTCCACCTCCTTGCCTTGCCTTGCCAAATCGTAGAGCTTCTGCCCGTTTATCTTGATAGCGGAAAACATAGGCGGTATCTGGCTGATGTCCCCGGTAAACCGAGGCAGTACCGCCTCCAGCTCGCCCTGCCCCACGGTCACAGGGGCCCGGGTCAAGACCTCTCCCTCCGTGTCCTGGGTGTTGGTGGTGAGTCCCAGCCGCAGCCCGGCCACATATTCCTTCTCGCCGCCCTCGGCGAAGCTGACGGCCCGGGTGGCCTGGCCCACGAACACCGGCAGCACCCCGGTTGCCATAGGGTCCAGCGTCCCGGCGTGGCCGATCTTCTTGGTTTTCAAAATGCCCCGCAGCTTCGCGCACACATCCATAGATGTCCACCCGGCGGGCTTGTCGATGATCACAATGCCGCTTGCCATTTACTCGCCCACCACCATGTCGATGGCCTGCAAAACGGCCTGCTTCACCTCGCTGAGGGTGCCGTTGAGGGTGGCCCCCGCCGCCGCCGCGTGGCCGCCGCCGCCCAGCAGGGCGCACACCTCCGTGGCGTTGACCCGGGGCCCGGTGCGCAGGGAGATTTTCACCTTCCCCGGCTCCAGCTCCCGCAGCGTCACGCCGCAGTCGGTGCCCGCCACCAGGGCCGCCAGGCTGGAAAGCTCCTCCACATCCGCCTCCGTGGCCTTGTAGTCCAGGCACAGAGACAGGGGAATTTGCATGATGACCACCCGGTCGTTGTCGTAGTATTCCGCCCACTCCGCCATCCAGGCCTCCATGGCCAGGCGGGTGCGGCTCTTGGTGCGGAACAGCGCCTTGTTCACCCCGGCCACGGCAATGCCCATTTCCATCAAGGCCGCCGCCACCCGGTGGGTGTGGGCCGTGGTGTTGGCGTACACAAAGCACCCGGTGTCCGCGGAAACCGCCACATACAGCGGCAGCGCGATCTCCGCCGTCATGGGCGTCAAAAGCCGCACGATCTCATAAATAATTTCTCCGCAGGCGGCCATCTCCGGCAGCACGCAGCTCACCTTGGCAAAGCCCTCGTTGGAGGGGTGATGGTCGATAGCCAGGTCAATAGCCGAGGCGTACTTCTTCGCGTTCTCCGGCAGCAGCCCCAGGGCCGCAATGTCCACCGACACCACGAAATCCGGCTCGAAGCCTTCCTCCTCCCAGTAAGGCTCGGCGTAGGCCCGATAGGTCTCCGTAATGCCGGGATTTTTAAGCAAATACGCGGTTTTGCCCAGGTCCCGCAGGGCCCGGCACAGGGCGGCGGCGGAGCCGATGGTGTCCCCGTCCGGGCGCACATGGGTCAACAGCAGCACCCGGTCCATAGTTTGCAGCAGAGCCGCAGTCTCCTGAATGGTCATTTGATATCCTCCGGCAGCACGATATTTTCATTTTCGGGATTGGCGGGCTTCACATGGTTCAGCATGTCCAAAATGTGCGCCCCGTAGGCGATGGAGTCGTCGGCGATGAATTGCAGCTCCGGCGTGTAGCGCAGGTCCACCCGGCTGCCCAGCTCCCGGCGCAAAAAGCCCGCGGCGGACTTCAGTCCCTTCATCAGCTCCTTTTCGTCCTTGCAGTTCAGGGCGCTGACATAGACCCGGCACTGGCGCAGGTCGGGGGTGGTGTCCACATGGGTGATGGTGAGCATCGCCTCCGCCACCCGGGGGTCCTTCACCGTCCGCAGCAGCGCCGAAAGCTCCTTGCGAATTTCCTCGTTAATGCGTCCGATACGATTGGATGCCATAAAAAACACATCCTCCTTTCAGTAACTGGCGAAAATTCCTATGGAATTTTCTGCCAAAAGGCTTGCAGTCTAATTACAAAAAACGGGGCGGGCGAAACGCCCGCCCCACGGCTTAGTTACTGTGTTCTTGAAAGCTGTCATTCCGAGACCAGTGCGCACACTGGTCGTGGGAATCCGTTCTCCCTTGGTTCCCCTTACTGCGGGATCTCCTCCATAGTAAAGGCCTCGATAATGTCGCCCTCTTTAATATCATTGAACTTCTCAATGGTCATGCCGCACTCGTAGCCGGAGGCGACCTCCTTCACCTGGTCCTTAAACCGCTGCAAGGAGCCCAGCACGCCCTCGTGAATGACGATGCCGTCGCGCACCAGACGCACCTGGCAGTCCTTGCGCTGAATTTTGCCGTCCTGGACATAGCAGCCCGCCACGGTGCCGACGCCGGAGACCTTGTAGGTCTGGCGCACCTCGGCGTGGCCCAGCAGAGCCTCCCGATACTTGGGGGCCAGCATGCCCTTCATAGCGGCTTCGATCTCGTTGATGGCGTCGTAAATGACGCGGTACATCCGCATATCCACATTGGCCCGGGCCGCACTCTCCCGCGCCGCCGCGTCGGGCCGCACATTGAAGCCCACGATAATGGCCTGGGAGGTAGACGCCAGCATCACATCGGACTCGTTGATAGCGCCCACGCCGCCGTGGATGACCCGCACCCGTACCTCGTCGTTGCTGATTTTCTCCAGGGACGCCTTCACGGCCTCCACGCTGCCCTGGACATCGGCCTTGACGATGAGGTTCAGATTCTTCATCTCGCCCGCCTGGATCTGGCTGAACAGGTCCTCCAGGGACACCTTGCTCACCGGGGCGTTGGCCTTGGCCTTCTCCTCGGCCTTGCGCTGCTCCACCAGCTCCCGGGCCAGCTTCTCGTCGGCCACGGCATTGAAAGTCGCACCGGCGGAGGGAGCCTCGCTGAGGCCCGTGATCTCCACAGGCACAGAGGGCCCGGCGGAGGTGATCTTCTGGCCCTTGTCGCTGACCATGGCCCGCACGCGGCCCACGGAAGTGCCCGCGATGATGATGTCGCCCTGGTGCAGCGTACCGTTTTGTACCAAGAGGGTCGCCACGGGGCCCCGGCCCTTGTCCAGCCGCGCCTCAATGACCGTACCCTGGGCTGCCCGGTTGGGGTTGGCCTTCAGCTCGCCCACCTCGGCGGTAAGGGTGAGCATTTCCAGCAGATTGTCCACGCCCATGCCCGTCTTGGCGGAGATGGGGCACACAATGGTCTCGCCGCCCCACTCCTCGCACACCAGGCCATGCTCGGTGAGCTGCTGCTTGATGCGCTCGGGATTGGCCTCGGGCTTATCCATCTTGTTGATGGCCACGATAATGGGAATACCCGCCGCCTTGGCGTGGTTGATGGATTCAATAGTCTGGGGCATGATGCCGTCCTCGGCGGCCACCACCAGAATGGCGATGTCCGTGACCATGGCGCCACGGGCGCGCATGGAGGTAAAGGCCTCGTGGCCCGGGGTATCCAGGAAGGTAATGGGCTTGCCGTTCACCATCACCTGGTAAGCGCCGATGTGCTGGGTGATGCCGCCGGCCTCGCCGCTGGCCACATGGGCGTTGCGGATGTAGTCCAGCAGACTGGTCTTGCCGTGGTCCACATGGCCCATGACCACCACAACGGGGGCCCGGGGCACCAGGTCCTCGGCCTTGTCCTCGTGGTCGTCAATGAGCTTTTCCTCAATGGTAACGACCACTTCCTTCTCCACCTTGCAGCCCATTTCCTCGGCAATAATGGCGGCGGTGTCGAAGTCGATCATCTGGCTCAGGGAGGCCATCACGCCGTTCTTCATCAGGCACTTCACCACCTCTGCGCCGGTCTTCTTCATCCGGCTGGCCAGCTCGCCCACGCTGATCTCGTCGGGGATCTGCACGGTAACGGGGGTCTTTTTAATGACCTCCAGCCGCAGGCGGCGCAGACGGTCTGCCTCCTCCTGCTTGCGCTTGTTGCTCATAAAGTTGCCGTCCCGGCGCTGCTTGCTGTTGCGGAATTTCTCCTTGCCCTGGGTCTGCTGCTGCTCCCGGCGTCCGCCGCCGGTGCGGCTTTCGGCCATGTCCTGGAGCTTCTCGTCGTACTTGGCCAGGTTGATGTTGGTGGCCTTGCTGGTGTCCACCACCTTGGTCTTGGGCACCCGGCTCACCGGCTGCGCGGGCTGCTGCGACGGCTGCTGGGCAGGCTTAGCCTCCTGCTTTTTCTGCGCAGGCTCTGCCTTGGGTGCCCTGCCCTGGTCCTTCTTCGGCGCCGCCTTCTTCTCGGGGGCAGGCTCCGCCTTCTTCTCCGCAGGCTTCATGCCCTCGGCGAAGATCACCTGGATGCCGGACACCGGGTTGTGCTGCGTCAGATACTCGAAGATCAGCGACAGCTCCCTGTCCTCCAGCACCTGCATGTGGTTTTTGGGGGTCTGCGCGTACTGCGTCAAGATCTCCGTGATCTCCTTGGTGGGCAGACCGAAGTCCTTGGCCACCTCATGCACTCTGTATTTGTTCCCGATATTACCCAAATAAAGCCACCTCCATATTGTGATAAGCATGTACCTGCGTACAATAGTTTACGAATCCTTGCGCCCGGAGCCCTTGCCCTTTTTCACCGGGCGGCTGCCCTCAAACCGGGCCCGCGCCTGGGCTTTCTGACGGCTCCTGGCTGCCGCGCCCCGGGTCTTAGGCCCTGGCCGGGACGGTTTCTTCTTTTCCCGTTCCCGCCGCTCCGCTTTCTCCGGCGGCGCAGCCTTTTCCGGGGGCTTCGGCGGGCGTTTTTTGCCCGTGCGCACATTTTTTTCGTGGGCCAATTGCTCCAGCTTTCGCTCCCGGGCCCGATGGGCCTTCACGGCCATCCGCTCTGCGGCGCTTCCGAATTTCTCCGGGTCCAGCGCCGCCAGCTTCTTAGTCAAAGCGTCGGCAAACCCGATGTCCGTCACCGCCGCCATGGCGCAGCTGGTGCGCCCCAGGGCCCGGCCCAGCTCTTCTTTGGTGACCGGGACGATCAGGCACAGGCAGCTTCCCGCATTGGCAAAGCCCATAGCCCGCCGCACGGAGCTGGCCGCCGCGTCTCCGGCCACCAAAATGATTCGCGCCTTTTTGGCCCGGGCCGCCGAGCCCACCGGCTCCTCGCCGATCTCCACCCGGCCCGCCTTGTGGGCCAGGCCGATCATAGACAGAATTTTCTCCATCCTCAGCCCTCGATCTGCGCCTGCAGCGCCTCATAAATGTCCTGTCCGATGGCCGTCTCAAAGGCCCGCTCCAGCGCCCGGGACTTCCGGGCCTTTTGCAGGCACTCCGCCTCGGGGCATATATAGGCCCCCCGGCCGGACTTCTTGCCGGTGGTGTCCACGCAAATCTCCCCCTCCGGGGTCTTCACGATGCGCACCAGCGCCTTTTTGTCCTTCATAGTGCGGCACCCCACACACTGCCGCTGGGGAATTTTCCGCTGCTTCTGCATGGCGTACCCTCCCTCACTTTACTGACGAAAAGACTCGCAGTCTGCTGCGCACATAATTTTGCCGCTTGCGGCAAAATTCCACGCTTGCAGCCTGAGAGGTATTTTCCCCCACGCGCATGTCGCGGTGAAAAATAATTTCAATTTTTCGCGTCTGCGGACGCGAACTCTGCGAGGCTTATTCGGCCTCTTCCTCACGGTAAGACGCGGGCTTAATGTCGATCTTGCAGCTGGTGAGCCGGGCGGCCAGGCGGGCGTTCTGCCCCTCCTTGCCGATGGCCAGGCTCAGCTGGTCGTCGGGGACGATGGCCCGGCAGGACTTGTCGTCCTCGGACATGGTCACGCTGATGACATCCGCCGGAGCCAGAGCCGCAGCGATGAAGTCCGATCGGCACTCGCTGTAGGGCACAATGTCGATCTTCTCGCCGTTGAGCTCCGCCACAATGGCGTTCACCCGCTGGCCCCGGGGACCAACGCAGGCGCCGATGGGGTCCACATTCTCGTCGGAGGACCAAACGGCCATCTTCGTGCGGCTGCCCGCCTCCCGGGCGATGGAGCGAATCTCCACCGTGCCGTCGAAAATTTCCGGCACCTCCAGCTCAAACAGCCGCTTCACCAGCCCCGGATGGGTCCGGGAAATGAGCATATGCGGGCCCCGGGTGCCCCGGCGCACCTCTACTAGATACACCTTCAGCTTTTGGCCCTCGTAATACTCCTCGCCGCTGACCTGCTCGCCCAGCAGCAGCACCGCGTCAGAGGCGTCCGCGCCAGTGCCCAGCCGGATGGTTGCGTTGCCGGTCCGGGGGTCCACCCGCACCACCGTGCCGGTTAGAATTTCGTGCTGCTTGGAGTTGTATTCGTCATAGATCATGCCGTGCTCGGCCTCCCGCAGACCCTGGATGATCACCTGCTTGCCGTTGCCGGCGGCGATGCGTCCGAAGTCCACATTCTTCACCGGGAAGCGCACGGTGTCGCCCACATGGTACTTGGCGGAGAGGGCCTTGGCCTCCTCGGCGGAAATTTCGGCGGCGGGGTTCTCCACCTCCTCCACCACGACCTTTTCCACGAACATTTTCAGGTCGTGCTTTTCCTCGTTTACATCCACCACCACATTTTCCACATCCTCGTGGTCACGCTTGTAGGCGGTCACAAGTGCCTGCACGATCTTCTCCAACATAAAATCCTGGGGGATGCCCCGCTCCTTCTCCAGCAGCGCCAGAGCGGCAAAGATCTCTTCACATTTCATAGCTGAATCTCCTGTTCTGTATTAGAAAAATCATTTATAATTATAAACTTGCCAAATTAAAAGACGACCCGCAGCCGCACCATCGCAATTTCGGCCTTTTCAAACCGCAGCTCCTGCGAACCCATCTCCAGCACCACCGCGCCGCCATCATAACCTTTCAGCACCCCGGCGAACTCCTTGCGCCCGTCCCGGTTCTGATAGGTCTTCAGCAGTACGGGGCTGCCCATGAACTTCTCAAAGTCCCCGGGCCGCTTGAGCTGCCGCTCGGCCCCGGCGGAGGACACCTCAAAGATGTAGCTGCCTTCGATGGGGTCCGCCGCGTCCAGCAGATCGCTGACCTTCCGGCTGACATTTTCGCAGTCCAAAATGTCCACGCCGCCGTCCTTGTCCAGATACAGCCGCAGATACCACTGCCCGGCCTCCCGCACATATTCCGTGTCCCAAAGCTCACATCCGAACTCCGCTGCCACAGGCGCGGCCAGCTCCGCCACGATCTCGGTCACTTTTTTCATCGAAAACCCTCGCATTTCCGCAATTTTAAGGTTAGCATTTTAACCAACAAAAAGAGCGGACCGGGAAGTCCACTCTGCGAAACACATACCTTACTATATACACTATACCATATCCCGCCCCCCAATGCAAGCCTTTTTTATAAAGTAAAAAGATAAAATCCCCCCGCTGCCCCCACAATAAAGCGCCCGCCCCATAAGCTCCCATGCTCTGCGTAGGGGCGACCCTCGCGGTCGCTCGCCCCACCGCACCCCTTGTTACACTCCGTAGGGGGCGGCGTCCCCGACGCCCCGATTCACAAAGGCTCTTGTTACGCTCCGTAGGGGCGGACGCCCCTGTCCGCCCGCCGGACTTGCACAAATTCTCTTGCCATCCGTAGGGCGGGGCGCCCTCACCCCGCCGCCCGGATTACCACCGCACCCCATGTAAAAAACAATGTCATTGCGAGGCCAGTGTACACACTGGCCGTGGCAATCCGTAACCCCCATCCTAAAGCCTCCCCTGCGCAAGGGGAGGTGGCGCGAAGCGCCGGAAGGGTCGCCCCCGCACCCCTTGCAACGCCCCACCAAAAAAACGAAGCGGCCCAAGCCGCTTCGTTTTCCTTCTGATGATGATTTATTCGCCGAAGTTGCCATTGATCAGCTCCGCCAGAGCCTCCACGGCCTCCTTTTCGTCGGGCCCGTCAGCGATGAGGGTAATGGTGGTGCCGCCCACGATGCCCAGGCTCAGCACGCCCAGCAGGCTCTTGGCGTTGACGCGGCGCTCGTCCTTCTCCACCCAAATGCCGCACTTGAATTCATTGGCCTTTTGGATGAAATAAGTAGCAGGTCTTGCGTGCAAACCGACCTCATTGTTCACGGTGACTTCCTGTGTATACATACTCTTTTCTCCTCTGTACACTGCAAGTAGATGAAAAATATATTCTCAACCACCTATAATTATACGGAAAGCATTTGGAAATGCAATGGCAAAAACCACAAAAAAACCGGCAAACCCCACCCAAACGCAGTGAATTTTCTACTTTTCCCACAAACCAAACCCATTCCGTTTCCCCATAATCACCGTCCCCAGCCGATTTCCACCCCCATTTTCACACCAAATCCCTCCGTAGGGGCCGATGATCCTGTTGCGGTGCCCAAAATTTCTGCGCTGCCTTACGGCGGACGCTTGAAATTTTGACTGCGGCCACTCGCTCACTTCGCTTCATCTGCCACTGGCAGCGCTCAGTTCGCTCCCCACATCGGCCCGCCCCACCGCACTACTTGTAACCCTTTCGTAGGGGCGGACGCCCCTGTCCGCCCGTGGTACAATCTCCCAAGCCATCCGTAGGGGCGGGTTTCTATCCCGCCCGTCTCCCGCACAAAAAATCAACCTTGTAGGGCGGGACCCATGTGTCCCGCCGACCCCGCACCCATTGCAAAAGGTGTCATTGCTAGGCCAGTGCGCACACTGGCTGTGGCAATCCGTAACCCCCGTCCCCAACCCAACAAAAAAAGGCGGGGACCCCAATCCCCGCCTCTCCACATCAATCATTCACGCACATATCACTTCAGCTCCACCACCGTCACCCCGGCCTCGCCCTCGCCGTAGCGTCCCAGCCGGAAGCTCTTGACCACCTTGCTGCGCTTGAGGATCTCATGCACTGCCTTGCGCAGCGCCCCGGTGCCCTTGCCGTGGATGATCGTCACCGTCTCCAGCTTCGCCATCACCGCAGCGTCCAAATAGTTCTCCACCACGCTCTCGGCCTCCAGGGTCTCGTACCCCCGAATGTCCAGTTCCGAGGACGCCCGCCGCTCCAGCTGCGGCGTAGGCGCGGTCCCCGCCTTGGGCGCCGCCGCCTGCTTTTTCGCCTGGGGCTGCCCCTCAACGAGCCGCACCTGCCCGGGCTTTACGGTCATTTTCATCTTTCCCGCCTGCAATATAAGGCTCCCGTCGCCGCTGACCTGCACCACCGTGGCGGCGGTACGCACCCCGGGCAGCTCCACCCGATCCCCGGCCACAATGGGCCGCGACGGTGCCTCCGGCTCCGGGGTCTCCTCCCGCAGATGCAGGGCCTCCTGGGCCGCGTTCATGTGCTTCCGGGCCGACACCTTCGCGTCGTTGATGGCTTGAAAACCCGCCTGCTGCTGCATCTTTTTGCGCAGCTCGTCCAGCTCCGCGAAGATCTCGTCCACCTGCTGCTGGGCCTGCCGCACAATGCGCCGCGCCTCGTTTTCGCCCTTGCTTCGGGCGTTCTCCTTGGCCTTTTCCATCTGCTCCCGGAAGGCCCTCGCCTTCCGCGCATCCTCCTGGCTCTGCTGCCACAGCCGGTCCGCCTCGCCCTGGGCCTTCTCCAGCCGCTGCCGCTTCTCCTCCAGCTGGGTCAAAACATCTTCAAATCGTATGGACTCGCTGTCCATCTGCGCCTTGGCGGCGGCAATGACCTCCTCATCCAGCCCCAGCCGCCGGGAGATAGCAAACGCATTGGACTTGCCGGGAATGCCGATGAGCAGCCGATAAGTAGGCCGCAGAGTCGCCACATCGAACTCGCAGCTGGCGTTCTCCACCCCCGCCGTGGTCATGGCGAAGGTCTTCATCTCCGCATAATGGGTGGTGGCCGCGATGAGCGCCCCCTTGCTGCGCCCATTCTGGATGATGGCAATGGCCAACGCCGCCCCCTCCACCGGATCCGTGCCCGCGCCCAGCTCGTCAAAGAGCAGCAGACTGTTCTCGTCCGCCTGCCGCAGAATTTCCACGGTGTTGGACATGTGCGCCGAGAAGGTGGACAGGCTCTGCTCAATGCTCTGCTCGTCGCCCACATCTGCCAGCACCCGGTCAAAGACCCGCAGCCTGCACCCATCGTCGGCAGGAATTTGCATCCCGCACTGGGCCATGAGGGTCAAAAGCCCGATGGTTTTCAGCGTCACGGTTTTGCCGCCGGTGTTAGGCCCCGTGATGACCAAGGTGTCATAGGAATTGCCCAATTCCAGCGAAATAGGCACCGCCTTGGCCTGGTCCAGCAGCGGGTGCCGCGCCCGCCGCAGCACGACCCCGCCCTTTCGGGCCAAAATCGGCTTGGCCGCGTTCATCCGGTAGCTCAGCTGCCCCCGGGCGAAGATCACATCCAGGTGCACCAAAATGTCGTAGTCGTAGAGAATGTTCATCATCTGCGCCGCGCACTCCCCGGAGAGAATGCGCAGGATCCGGTCGATCTCCTTTTCCTCCCGCGCCTGCAATTCCTTCAGCTCATTGTTGGCCTGCACCACACCCATAGGCTCCACAAACAGCGTGGCCCCGGAGGAGGAGATGTCGTGTACCAGCCCCGGGATGCTCCCCTTGCACTCGGCCTTCACCGGTACCACGAACCGCCCGTCCCGCTGGGTGATCAGCGCCTCCTGCAAGACCTTGGCGTAGGAGGGCGACGAGATGATCCTCTGCAAGATCTGCCGCCCCTTGCTGGCCGCCAGACGCATTTTCCGCCGGATGTCGGCAAGCTCCGGGCTGGCCGAGTCCGCAATGGTCTCCTCGTCCAGGATGGCCCCGCGGATCTTGTCCTCCAAGAATTTATTGGTGTGCAGGGCGGAGAACAGGTGGTCCAGCACGGACTTCTCCCCCTGCCGGTCCCGGTCGTATTCCGACACCCGCCGCGAGGCCGTCAGCAGGTCCGCCACATCCAGCAGCTCCCTCGTGTTCAAAACCCCGCCGTGGTCCGCCCGGTTCAGCGCCCGGGACACATCCTTCACCCCCGAAAAGCTGGGACTGCCAAAAAGCCCCAGTTTTTCCCGGGCGCTCTGCGTCTCATCCTGGAGCCGCAAAGCCTCCTCCGGCTCGCAAACCGGCATCAGGGCCCGGCACTTCTCCTTCGCCGCGTCGCTCACCGCCAACGAAGCCAGCGTCTCCAAAACCACCGGCAGCTCCAGCGTCCGAATCGATTTTTCAAATAATGTATCCATAAAATATTCCTCTTTTGCCCCGGAAATATAATTTTTCCTATGTAAATAAAACCAATACAATTCCGTAGGGGACGATGCCCACATCGGCCCGCCCACCGCATTTCTTGCGCCCGTCCGTAGGGGCCGGCGTCCCCAACGGCCCGTTTCCTAGCGCCATCATGCCATCCGTAGGGGCGGGGTTCTACCCCGCCCGAACCGCTACCGCACCCCTTGTTACTGTGTAGGGGCGGACGCCCCTGTCCGCCCGCACCGATCTTGCACCGCACCCCATGCAAAAACCCATGTCATTGCGAGGGCGCAAAGCGCCCGTGGCAATCCGCATTCTCTTTGCAGAAAATCAAATAAGTACCGTCTTATAATACCCCAGCGTCCGAAAGCTCCGTTCCAGCTGCGCGCCCGCGAACCCCTCCGCCGCCCGGTCCAGCAGCCTCAGGTCCTCCGGGGCCAAAGCAAAGCTGTACAGCTTCTTGTCCGGCCCCCGCAGTATATGCTCCAGCGCCCCCACGCACGCCGCCGACAGGGGGAAATTCTCTCCCCCCACGCCGCCGCACTTGCGGCAGTGTACCACGCCCTGCACCACATCCAGCACCGGCTCCTCCGCCACTTCGGCCCCACACACGGCGCAGCCCTCGCACAAGGGCTCAAACCCCGCCAAAGCCAGCAGCCGAAAGGTAAACGCCGGCTTCACCAACGCCGGGTCCTTGCCCAGGTTCGCCAGGGCGTACAGCCCGTTGAGCAGCAGCCGCAGCAGCTCCCCGGCCTCCGTATCCTCCCCGGCCACGAACTCCGTCAGCTCCGCCAGGTAGGCCGCCAGCGCAAACCGCACCAGGTCCTTTTGCAGCCCTGAAAACAACTCCACCGGGTCCGCCGCGTCCAAATAATACCAGTTCCCGCGCTTGTAAAGCGTTATTTCCGACCACGCAAACAGCTGCGACGCCGCCGCGAGTCGGCTGTTTTTCCGCCGGGCGCCCCGGGCAATGACGGAGATTTTCCCCATCTCCCCCGTCAGCACGGTGAGAATTTTGTCCGCCTCTTTCGTGTCTGTGTCCCGCAAAATCAGCCCGTGGGTGACGGTTTTTCCTTGCTCTCCCGGCATTTTTCGTCCTCCTGGGCCCGGTAAAGCATGTACACCTCCGGCGCCCCCGTTTCCAAAAATAAGCTCCAATAGTCCTCCACAGTCGCCGCCTCCCTTCGAGGTTAGCTTGCCGTGGAGCCACCATTTTCATCCGTGGAAAGAAATGGTCATTCTCCCCCTCGCCGCAGCGAAAAGCCTCGCAGAGTTTGCCGTCCGCAGACGGCAAAAAATTCAAATCATTTTTCACCGCGATATGCGCGTGGGGAAAAATACCTCTCAGACTGCAAGTGTGGAATTTTGCCGCAAGCAGCAAAATTATGTGCGCAGCAGACTGCAAACCTTTTGGCAGAAAAATCGAAGATTTTTCGCCAGCATAATTTAGTTCTCGTTATAACCTTGACTGCGAATAAAATTCACATTGTCCCGCCAGTTCTCCTTCACCTTCACCCAGGTCTCCATATAAACCTTCGTGCCCATAAACTTCTCAATGTCCCGCCGGGCCAAGGAGCTGATGCGCTTGATCATCTCCCCGTTTTTGCCGATGATAATGCCCTTGTGGCTGGCCTTTTCGCAGTAAATGGTCACATCCAGGTCGATGATGCCGCTGTCCCGCTCGGAAAACCGCGTCACCTCCACCGCCGTGCCGTGGGGAATTTCCTTGTCCAGACACAGCAGCATTTTTTCCCGCACCGTCTCGGCGCAGACCTGGCTGTCGGCCTGGTCGGTGGTCATGCCGTCGGGGAAGAGCTGCGGCCCCTCCTGGGCGTACCCCGCCAGCAGACCCATCAGCTCCTCCAGCCCATCGCCCTTTCGCGCCGAGATGGGCACGATAGCCGCGAAATTCGGATAAGCCTCGCTGTACGCGGCGATCACCGCCAGCAGCTCGTCCTTTTTGGCAATGGTGTCAATTTTGTTGATGCACAAAATGCACGGCAGCCTCTCCTCCCGGATGCGTTCCAGCAGAGTCTTCTCCGGCTCCCCCACATGGGCGATGGGCTCCACCAGCAGCACCGCGCACTCCACATCCGCCAGGCTCTCCCGCACCACCTTCACCATGTAATCCCCCAGCCGGGACCGGGGCTTGTGCAGGCCCGGGGTGTCCAGCAGCACGAACTGCGTGTCCCCCCGGTTCACCACGCCGTAAATGCGGTTGCGCGTGGTTTGGGGCTTGCTCGATACGATGGCGATCTTCTCCCCCACCAGCGCATTCGTCAGGCTGGACTTACCCACATTGGGCCGCCCACACACCGTTACCATAGCAGTTTTTTTGATTTCATTCATAGGTGATCCTCTCTTTTGAGCAGTTTTTATTCAAAAATCCATCTGCACATCCGTAAACGGGACAATAGCCGCTTGCCCCGGCCGGTGCTGACCGATGATTTTTTCCATCCAGATCATATCATACCACCGCCCGAATTTGTACCCGCAGGCGGTAAAAGTTCCGATTTTTTCAAATCCCAAATGGGCGTGGAAATCGGCGCTGTTAGAATTGAGATATTCGTCGTCCCCGCCCCGGGGATAACCGATGCAGGCGTAGAGATTCAGCACGCCCATGGCCCCCAGAGCCTTCTCCATGGCCTCATACAGCGCCCGGCCCAGCCCGCACTTCCGTGCCTCCGGGTCCAGGTAAATGGTCAGCTCGCAGGCCCAGTCGTAGGCGGCCCGGCCCACGAAGGCCCCGGCGTAGGCGTACCCCACCACGCGCCCGTCCACCTCCGCCACCAAATAGGGGTAGCGTGCCATGATCCGCTCCATCCGCCCCCGAAATTCCTCCAAAGACGGCACGGTGTACTCAAAGGAAATGGCCGTTTTTTCCACATAATACCCATAAATTTCCACCAGCCGCGCCGCGTCAGAAAGCGTCGCCCTGCGAATCTTCACCATGCAAAAACCCACCTTATTCTATATTAACTCATCCGATAATGTCCCACCAGGTCGTCCCGGTGCTCCAAAATATCCTCCTCATAAAAGAGCTGCAAGGGGCTGCCATTGTGCAGCACAAAGGTCACGCCCTTGCCGTTCCGCTTGTCCGAAACGATGCCGATGTGGTTCTCAAAGATCACAATGTCCCCGCCCTGCCACTGAGCTATGTCGTAAATGTCCGTGGTCAGCGCCGTGGCATTGTACCGAAAAAACACCTTGAGATTCCGCACCCGGCGAAAGTCAACGTTCGCGTCCACTGGGTCAATGTCATAGCGCTCCCCGTGGGCCAAAACATCTTCATGCACCAGCTCCATCAGGTCGTACCCGGCTCCCAGCAGCCCAAAAGCCACCACATCCGTGCAGACCCCATACCCGTCGTCCGGGTACCCGCCGCCATAATACTTACTCTTGTACTTAGGCCGCGTGTCCAAATATTCCCGCACCGACCGCAAAATGTCCGTCTGGTCATCCACCCCATCCCCATCCCGGTCCACGGCGCTGATGTAAGTCTCAATGCCGAATTTCTCATTGGAATACTTAGGATGCGGCAGATAATTAAAGCGGTACAGCACAAAAATCAAAACCAAAGCAAAAACCGCCAAAGAAATCAGGAGGATCCCCTTTTTCCTCGTCATACCGCCGCCCTTTCTCCACATCTTTTGTATAAAACTCCTCCGTAGGGGACGATGCCCACATCGTCCCGCCCCACCGTACCCCTTGTCATGCGTAG
>CAVJNL010000007.1:0-46052 GCA_963650985.1 Clostridium sp. CAG:413 | reverse complement strand
GTAATAGCCCCTTTTAGGGGCAGGTCAAACCACCAGTTTACTGGTGGTTATGATTGTGCGTTGGGTAGGGGCGACCGCGAGGGTCGCCCCTACGGACGCGCTCGAGAAGTGCGGTGATTCGGGGCGTCGGGGACGCCGCCCCCTACGGGTGTATTATTGATGGTGCGGTACGGCGGGCCGATGTGGGCATCGGCCCCTACGGATTCGTTACAAGGGGTGCGGTGGGCGACCCCTCAGTCGCGGCGGGGCCGCGACAGCTCCCCTTACGCAGGGGAGGCGGATAAAGAGAAGAGTGAAGAGTGAAAAGTGAAGAGTGAAGAGTGAAAAGATACTGGGGACGGGGTCAGGGGTTTGGGAACGGGAGCTGGGCGGCGAAATGGGTGGCGTAGCGGAGGGTGAAAATATCCCAGTTTAGGAGGGGAAGGACAGCGGTTACATAGGCTTTGCGGTCGTTTCCGTAGGTCAGGTCGTAGGCGTGGCGGTAGAGGTCTATGCAGAAGAGGGGGGTGAGGGGCAGGGGCGTTTGCTGGCCGGGGGTGTAGAGCAGGCGGAGCCTCCCGCAGCGGTCGGTGAGGAGCCAGGCGTAGCCCTCGCGGGTGTCTTGCAGGCAGGTTTGGCGCAGGGCGCGGAGAAAATCCTCCATGGAGCCGAAGGAGCAGAGGATGGCCTCTGTCAGCCGGGCATCGGGTTTTCCGGCTCGGGGTGGGGCGAGAGAGGGAAAATATAGGGTGTGGTTATACACCGCGCCGCCGTGGTCCAAAATATCGGCCCGGGCCGGGGCGGGCAGGCAGTCCGGGTACAGCAGGAGCTGGGTCAAGGGACGGCGCTGGAGGGTCGGGTAGGGCTTCAGGGCTTGGTTGAGCTTATCAATATGCCCGGCGAAGATGCGGTCGTGATGGGTAATGATGGTGGCCCGGTTCAGATTCGGCTCCAGGGCACCGAGAGCGTAGGGCAGGCGGGGCAGGACATAGGGGTAGGTCATAGGCAGCGTATCCTTTCCGATAAAAGTTTACATTTTATACTATATGACCGCCTTGACAAATCATGCCCACCGGGTCAAAATGAATGGGAGAACACCTGGTAAAAAAATTTGATAAATTGCGAAAGTGAGGTGCAGCGCCATGCGCAGAAAAGACAGACAGAAGGACGCCGCCTTTGCCTGGCAGGTGATGCGAGAGGCACCCTACGCCACGCTCTCCCTGGTGGACGGGGCCGGGTGGCCCTATGCCGTGCCGGTGTCCCAGGCGGCGGATGAGGAGGCGGGGGCTATCTACTTCCACTGTGCCCTGGCCGGGGAAAAGTACGAGATCTTCAAGGACGGGTGTGAGGCGGCCATGAGCGCCGTGTCCCACGCGGAAGTGGTGCCGGACAAATACACCGTGGACTATGCCTCGGCGGTGGCCCGGGGACGGCTGGAGGTCGTGACGGACGAGGACGAGCGGATGCGGGGGATGAAAATTCTCTGCATGCAGTTTGACCCGGAGGCCGGGGAGAAATATGTGGCGTGCATGAAGAATTCCGGGGCCCGGACCTGCCTGGTGCGGCTGGCCGTGGCGGAGATCACGGGGAAGGAGAACAAGGGTTGACTGAAAAACTGGCGAAAATTCCAGCGGAATTTTCTGCCAAAGGTTTTTTTTGACATGATAAAAACGCCCCCGGAGAGGGGCGCTGGGGATAGATTTTTGGATTTTTATATGTCGGTGAAGTCGTGGGTCTGCTCGGTGGCCAGGACTTGGTTTGGGTCCGCGTCCCACAGGCGCAGGAGCTTTTCGGCGAGAATTTTGGAAAAGCCCGCCAGCAGCGCCGACTCCATCACCAGGCACCGGGCTACGCCGTCGGTGCCGGCGTCCGGGGCGCACAGGTCCTGCCAGCTCTGCTGGATTTGGCGGTTGAAAAGCAGGGCGATGCCCCGGAATTTGCCGCTGTAATCCTCGTAAATTTGCCGCAGGGACTGGGCACCGTCCTGGCTGTCGGCCAGGTCCCAGGGGATGATCTTCTGCACCTGGCTGATGCCGATGGACTGCTTCAGGGTGAGGATCATGATCAGGTAGCAGATGTGGACCCGGTAATATTTCCGCTTCACCGGGGCGGGCATCAGCTTCAGGCGGACATAGTTATTGATGGCGGAGGCGGTGACGATGCGCTCCTTCTCCTCGTTTACCGGAGGGATGAAGCTGAGATACCGCTCCAAAAGCAGGATCACCTGGTCCATATACAGGCCGAAGTCGGGAATGGAGTCCCACTGGGGCAGGTGATAGTCGGTGATATATTGGTCCCATCGCTGCAATTTATGGGCGATGAGGGATTTATCGTAGGACATAGTGGCACCTCCTGTTTGCGTAGACTATTATAGCAGGGTTGGCGGCTGGTTACAATAGGAAAAAAGAAGATTGACACGCCACACCTAATATGCTATATTATTAAAAACGAAAGGAGGGGTCTTATGCCCCGGGCGTATGTATATGGCGATTCGCTGCTGAAGGCCACGGTGCCGGACGAGCAGTTTCATTATCATTTCCATCTGCCGGAGGTGATGGAGCGGTACAGCGGGCGGCAAACCGAGGTGGTGAGCCGAGCCAAGATGGGCGCGACCATCCGTAAGGGGCAGGCGCTGCTGGATCACGACTTACAGAGGGGACTCCGGGCGGACTTTGCCCTGGTGGCCTACGGCGGCAACGACAGCGACTTCGACTGGGACGCCATTGCGGACCGGCCCGAGGCGGAGCACGATCCCCGGACGGCGCTGCCGGAGTTTCGGGACACGCTGCTTTCTATGCTGCAAAAGCTGCGGGCGCAGAGCGTGCAGCCGGTGCTGATGACCCTGCCGCCTATCGACGCCCAGCGGTATTTGGACTTTCTCTGCCGGGAGGGGCGCAGCAAGGAGCGCATTCTTTCCTGGCTGGGGGACACACAGCACATTTACCGGCACCAGGAGCTGTATTCGGACACGGTGGCCCAGGTGGCCTACGAGACGGGGACGCCCATCATCCGGGTGCGGGAGAATTTTTTAAGTGAGAAGCGCCTGCCGGGGCTTATTGCCGCCGACGGCATTCATTTGACCATGGAGGGCTATGCCAAGCTGTTTGACACCCTGGCCGGGTGGCTGCGCAAGGCGATCGCGTGACAAAGGAGCATGAAAATGGTACGAATTTTTACGGACACGGCAGCCAATCTGCCTATGAAAATTTTGCAGGAGCTGGACATCCAGACCGTGCCGCTGACCTACGAGGTGGACGGCGTGGAGCCGGATTACAGCATTGACTTCAACGGCCCCGCCTTTTACGAGGCCATGCGCAAGGGCGCGGAGGTGAAGACCTCCATGGTGAACCCCCAGGCGGCGGCCCAGGCCATTGAACAGTGCCTGGAGAGCGGCGAGGAGGTGCTGTATTTGGGCATTTCCGGCGGCATCAGCGGGAGCTGCTGGGGCGTGGGACTGCAATGTGAGGAGCTGGCGGAGAAGTACGGCCCGGGCCGCGTGACCGTGGTGGACACCCGGGGGGCGTCCTTGGGCGAGGGACTGGTGGTCATTGAGACTGCGAAGCTGGCCAAGGAGGGGAAGCCCCTTTCGGAGCTGGAGACCTTTGCCCGGAGCCGCTGCGCAAAAATGCAGCAGTTTTTCGTGGTGGACGACCTGAAATATCTGCACAAGGGCGGACGCATTTCCGGCGGCGCACGGCTGGCGGGGACGCTGCTCCAGGTGAAGCCCATCCTTCGAGGCGACGAGGAGGGCAAGATCGTGGTGTATGAGAAGGTTCGGGGCAAGAAGAAGGCGCTGGAGGCCCTGGCGAACATCTATGCCCAGGCCATGGACGACCCGATGGCACCCATCGGCATCGCCCACGCCGATGCCCCGGCGGACGCGCTGCATTTGCAGAGCCTGCTGCGGGAAAAGGGGGCCAAGGGCGAGATCGTGCATGTGTGCTATGAGCCGGTGACCGGCGCCCATGTGGGTCCGGGGACGGTGGCGATGTTCTTTTACAGCGAGGAATGGAGATAATATGAGTAAAATGAAAAAAGGACGGCCTGGGGACGGGCCGTCCTTTTTTATGAGAGGAAAGTTGAAAGAGGAAAGGGTGCGTAGGGGCGGGGCTCTGCCCCGCCCGCGGGCGACCGCGAGGGTCGCCCCTACGGAGGCACAAGGAGTGCGGTAAGCGGGGCGTCGAGGACACCGCCCCCTACGGATTCGCTGCATGGGGTGCGGTGGGGCGGGACGATGTGGGCATCGTCCCCTACGGACGGTTACCAGTAGTGCGGTAGTCGACCCTTCCGGCGCTTCGCGCCACCCTGCCCACCGTCGTGCCAGCCGATTCCCGGCCACTGTCATGGCCGCCAATCGGGGCACTTCCTCGAAATCGGTTTGCTTCATCCGCCACTGGCGGTGCTTCGCCGATTTTCCCTTACGCAGGGGAGGCTTTGGGGTTACGGATTGCCACGGGCGCTGTGCGCCCTCGCAATGACAGAATTTTGCAAGGGGTGTGCGGTGGTTGGCGACCCCGCCTGGGCGGTTTTAATTGGTCACATAAAGCTGCTGGTAAGGGTTGCTGCTGTTGGGGGTGATGACGGTGAAGGGCTGGCGGAGCAGGGTGTCGCAGTTTCCGCCGAAGAGCTGGCAGAAGGTGTGCAGATAGTCCCGCACCTGGGTCATGTCCTTGCGGGAGGCCGGGCGGGCGATGACCTGCTGGGGCAGCAGAAGGTTTTTGCAGTCGGAGCGGATATAGAGCTTGCCGCCGTGCATGCCTGTGCAGGGGAAATTGCTCACGATGGGGCGGGGGCCCGGGGTGAGGCCCAGGACGATGATAACGCCCCCGGCCTGGTATTCGCCCAGAAAGCTCCCGGCTTTGCCGCCGATGACCATGACGGGGAGCTTATCGCCGTAGGCCTTCATGTGGATCCCGGCCCGGTAGCCGGCGTTGCCCTGGACATACAGCTCACCGCCCCGCATGGCATAGCCTGCGGCGTCACCGATGCTGCCGTGGACGACGATGCGGCCTGCGTTCATGGTGTCGCCCACGGCGTCCTGGGCGTTGCCGCGCACCTCGATACAGGCGCCGTTGAGATAGGCACCCAGGGCGTTGCCGGGCGTGCCGGTTATGGTGAGGTTTCCCGCCTCCAGGCCCGCGCCGATGAAACGCTGGCCGGTGCAGCCGGTGACGGAGGCGTCCCCGGCGCAGTCCTGGATCGCGGCGTTGAGCTGGCGGTAGTCCAGCCCGGTGGCGTTGATACTGGTCATGATTTTATACCTCCCATATATATCAAATTATTCTCCCGCGTGGGCGATGCCCAGGATGTCCAGCTCCTTTTGGGTCATGCCCACGCCCCGGAGCATTAGGCGGTTGCCCTTTAGGGCCTCGATGGAGATGATGCCCATGCCGCCCATCATCTCCTTAATTTCGTGCTTCCAGGCGGTCAGCAGGTTCACCAGGCGGCGCTTTCCCTCCTCAATGTCCAGGCGGCTCACCAGCTCCGGGTTTTGGATGGCGATGCCCCAGCTGCACCGGCCCGTCTGGCAGGAGCGGCACAGGTGGCAGCCCAGGGCCAGCAGGGCGGCGGTGCCGATGTAGCAGGCGTCTGCCCCCAGGGCGATAGCCTTGACCACATCGGCGGAGGAACGGATGCTGCCGCTGACGATGAGGGAGATATGGTTGCGGATCCCCTCGTCCCGCAGGCGCTGGTCCACGGCGGCCAGGGCCAGCTCAATGGGGATGCCCACCGTGTCGCGGATGCGAGTGGGTGCCGCGCCGGTGCCGCCCCGGAAGCCGTCGATGGCGATGATGTCCGCGCCGCTGCGGGCGATCCCGCTGGCGATGGCGGCGATGTTATGCACGGCGGCTACCTTCACGATGATGGGCTTTTTATATTCGGTGGCCTCCTTCAGGGAATACACCAGCTGACGCAGGTCCTCGATGGAGTAAATGTCGTGGTGGGGGGCGGGGGAGATGGCATCGGTGCCCTCGGGCACCATGCGGGTGCGGGACACATCGCCCACGATCTTTGCCCCGGGGAGATGGCCGCCGATGCCCGGCTTGGCCCCCTGGCCCATCTTGATCTCAATGGCGGCACCGGCCTCCAGATATTGCTTGTGTACGCCGAAGCGGCCGGAGGCCACCTGGACGATGGTGCTGTCGCCGTGGGCGTAAAAATCCTCGTGGAGCCCGCCCTCGCCGGTGTTGTAGCAGATGCCCAGCTCCTGGGCCGCCTGGGCCAGACAGGCGTGGGCGTTGTAGCTGATGGAGCCGTAGCTCATGGCGGAGAACATCACCGGCATGGACAGCTCGATCTGCGGCGGCAGGGTGCAGATCAGCTGGCCCTTTTCGTCCCGGCGGATGCTGTCGGGCTTGCGGCCCAGAAATACCTTGGTCTCCATGGGCTCCCGCAGGGGGTCCACCGGGGGATTGGTCACCTGGGAGGCGTTGACGAGGATCCTGTCCCAGTACACGGGGTAGCGCTTGGGGTTTCCCATGGAGGAGAGCAGCACGCCGCCGCTTCCGGCCTGCTTGTAAATTTCCTCAATGGTATCCTGGTCCCAGTTGGCGTTATCCCGGAGGGCGTAGTCGCTTTTGCGAATTTTCAGGGCGTGGGTGGGGCAGAAGCACACGCAGCGCTGGCAGTTCACGCACTTGCTTTCGTCGGCGGTCATGCAGCGGCGCTCCTTGTCAAAGCCATGTACGCCGTTTGCGCACTGCTTTTCGCACAGACGGCAGTTTGTACACCGCGCCGGGTCGCGGACCACCTCGAAGGGCGAATAAATATAGTCGATACCCATTAGAATTTTCCCTCCTTTACCCGAATGATCACCGGCTCACCGCCGGCGGGGGCGTAAATGTTCTCCACCTCCGGCTCCATGACCCGGATGGCGGCCTCCTCGCTGGCGATGTAGACCTTGTCGCCCTTTTCTCCCACCACCATGCTGCGCAGCTTCAGCCGGTCATTCAGGGCCATGAGCCCGCCCTCGAAGCCCAGGACGATGGAAAACGGGCCCGTTATCAGCAGGCTGGAGAACACCTTGCGCAGATACCGCAGCTTCTCCTGCTCCTGGGGCGGCCTGCGGTCGATGGTGCTCCAGAAGGGGGCGGCGATGACCGAGGCCAGTTCCTCCAGGGACAGCTTTTGCCTGCGCAGCAGATAATCGGCGATGTAGGTGATGACCTCCGTGTCCGTTTGCAGGGTGCACTTGTAGCCGAACATCTCAATGAAGCGGCGGTTGGTGTCGTAGGAGGATATTTCACCGTTGTGGACGATGGAATAATCCAGCAGGGCAAAGGGATGCGCGCCGCCCCACCAGCCGGGGGTGTTGGTGGGGTAGCGGCCATGGGCGGTCCAGCTATAAGCCTCGTAGTCCTCCAGGCGGTAAAAATAGCCCACACCCTCGGGATAGCCCACGGCCATGAAAACGCCCATGTTCTTGCCGCAGGAGAACACATAAGCCCCCTGAATGCGTGTGTTGATGGCCATGACGGCCCGGGTCACGCACTCCGCCTCGTCGATCTGCATGGAGGCCAGGGTGCTGCGCAGGGGCGAGACAAAGAATCGCCAGATCAGCGGCTCATTGGTAATGGCCGGGGTGGTGCGAATGGGGATGCGCTCCATGTGAACGATCTCCATGGTCTCCCGCAGAAAGGCCTCGCAGCTCTTTCGGGCGGCCCGGTCCTCCAGGAACATGTGCAGGGCGAAGAAGTCCCTGTACTCCGGGTAAATGCCGTAGGCCGCAAAGCCGCCGCCAAGCCCGTTGGAGCGGTCGTGCATGGGGCGCATGCTCTCAATGATCTTTTCCCCGGTCATGCGCTTTCCGCCTCGGGAGATAACGGCGGAAATGGCGCAGCCGGAGGGAATGCGTATCTGGCCTTCCGGTTTCGTCATAAAATCAGCTCCTATTAAAATTGAAATGGCTGAATTTGCAAGTTTGCGTTGTTGTTCTTGCAAAACGGAATCGTTAAAGCACAGTATAAACCCGTAATTTGAAATTTTCAATCCGTTAAATTGCAAGAAAATTCTTTGTTATTTTTTAGACATTGTAGTAAAATGCGCAAAAATGAGCCGAAACCGCATTTTTGCATTGACTTTTGCAGGGGCGGGGTGTATGATTCGCCCATATTTAAGAGACACCGGCGTCTCAAAGGGGAATTTCCCGCCCGGGCGCCGCGTGTGCTTTTTATTTTTAGGAAAGGAAGAACCTGCTATGACAACTGTACCGGAGTATTTTGGAAGTCTTGTGTTTGACACTCGCGTGATGAAGGCCCGGCTGTCCGGCGATGTATACCGCTCTTTGAAGCAGACCATTCAAAAGGGCGCGAAGCTGGACCCCACCGTGGCCGACGCTGTGGCCGCGGCCATGAAGGACTGGGCTGTGGAGCACGGCGCCACCCATTTCACCCACTGGTTCCAGCCCATGACCGGGATCACCGCAGAGAAGCACGACAGCTTCATCAGCCCCGCTCCCGACGGACGGGTCATCCTGGAGTTCTCCGGCAAGGAGCTCATCAAGGGCGAGCCGGACGCTTCCTCCTTCCCCTCCGGCGGCCTGCGCGCCACCTTTGAGGCCCGGGGCTACACCGCCTGGGACCCCACCAGCTTTGCTTTTATTAAGGGAAAGACCCTGTGCATCCCCACGGCCTTCTGCTCCTACGGCGGCGAGGCGCTGGACAAAAAGACGCCCCTGCTGCGCAGCATGGAGGCCCTGAACCGCCAGGCTCTGCGCATTTTGAAGCTGTTCGGAAACGAGAGCGTTCGGCGGGTGCTGCCCTCCGTGGGGGCGGAGCAGGAGTATTTTCTCATTGATAAGGGGATGTATGACAAGCGCCGCGACCTCATTTATACAGGCCGGACCCTGTTCGGCACCAAGCCCCCCAAGGGCCAGGAGCTGGACGACCACTATTTCGGGCCCATCAAGCCCCGGGTGGAGGCCTACATGGCCGACCTGAACCGGGAGCTTTGGAAGCTGGGCATTCTGGCCAAGACGGAGCACAACGAGGTGGCGCCCTCCCAGCATGAGCTGGCGCCCATCTTTACTACCACCAACATCGCCACCGACCAAAACCAGTTGACCATGGAGATCATGCAGAAGGTGGCCGCCCAGCACGGCCTGGTGTGCCTGCTCCAGGAAAAGCCCTTTGCCGGGGTCAACGGCAGCGGCAAGCACAATAACTGGTCCCTCTCCACCGATACCGGCGTCAACCTGCTCTCTCCCGGGGAGACGCCTTACGAAAACGCCCAGTTCCTGCTGTTTTTGGTGGCCGTTGTGCAGGCTGTGGACGATTATCAGGGCCTTTTGCGGGCCGCCGTGGCCACCGCCGGAAATGACCATCGGCTGGGGGCCAACGAGGCACCCCCGGCTGTGGTCTCCGTGTTCCTGGGGGACGAGCTCACCGCCATTTTGGAGGCCCTGGAGACGGACACGGCCTACGCCGGTGTGGAGAAGAAAAAGATGAAGCTGGGCGTGGATGTGCTGCCCCACTTCTTCCGCGACACCACCGACCGAAACCGCACCTCGCCCTTTGCCTTCACCGGCAATAAGTTCGAGTTCCGTATGCTGGGCTCCAGCAATTCCATCGCCTGCGCCAACATCATGCTGAACACCGCCGTGGCCGAGTCCCTGCGGCAATACGCCGACGAGCTGGAGTCCGCCGACGACCTAAGCGCGGCCCTCCACGACCTGATCCAGCGGGTCATCCGCCAGCATAAGCGCATCATCTTCAACGGCAACGGCTATGACGACGCCTGGATCAAGGAGGCCACGGAAAAGCGCGGGCTGCTGAACCTGCGCACCACGCCGGACGCCATTCCCATGCTGGTGCAGAAGGACAACATGGCGATGCTGGTGCGACACAAGGTCTTTACGGAGTCGGAGCTGCGCTCCCGCTATGAGATACAGCTGGAAAACTACTGCAAGACCGTCCGCATCGAGGCCCTGACCATGGTGGACATGGCCCGCAAGGAGATATTGCCGTCGGCGGAGGGATATGTGTCCGACCTGGCTGCGGCTGCCGCCGCCAAGAGTGCCGTTTCTGCGGAGCTGTCCTGCGGCTATGAGAAAAAGCTGCTGGGTAAGCTGACGGCCCTGGTGGATGCCATGGATGACCGGGCGGACGGCCTGGAGGAGAAGCTAGCGCGGCTGGATACCCTGCACGACACCACCGGGGAGGCGGCCTTCATCCGCGACGGGATCATCCCCGCCATGGACGAGCTGCGGGCCGTGGCCGACGAGGCGGAGACCCGGATCGCCGCCCGCTACTGGCCCTTCCCCACCTACGGCGACCTGCTATTCGGCGTGAAGTAAAGACTGAAAAATAAGCTCCGCCCCGGGGCACCCTCTTTGCAGAGGAGGCTCCGGGGCGGAATTTTTTCGTTTTATTTGGTTACTTTTGCAGGGAGAGGGCCCACTGGGAGTATTTGGCGATGTTTTCATCCCGCTGCTTGGGGTCACTTCCCAGGGTGAGGATGTAGACCTTGATCTTGGGTTCGGTGCCGGAGGGGCGGACCAGGATCATGGTGCCGTCGGACAGGGCGTAGCGCAGGACATTGCTGCCCTTCAGCTCGGAGGCGGTGACATTGCCGCTCAAGCAGTCGGTGACGGTGCCGTCCTTATAATCCGTGCGCGTGGTGACGGTCACGCAGGCGATGTCCGTGGGGGGCACATCCCGGAGGGACTGCATCAGGGCGGCCATCTTCTCCAGGCCGTCCAGGCCGGGCATGACCAGGTTGTGGGTCTTTTCGCCGTAGTAGCCGTATTTCTCGTACAGGGCCTGGAGGGCATCGAAGAGGGTCATGCCCTGGCTCTGATACCAGGCGGCCATCTCCGTCAGCAGCAGGGAGGCGGTGACGGCGTCCTTGTCGCGGACATAGTCGCCGATCATGTAGCCGTAGCTCTCCTCGTAGGAGAACACAACCTTGCCCAGGCCCTGGCTCTCCAGCTGCTGCTTCTTCTCGGCCATGAACTTAAAGCCCGTGAAGGTGTTGTAGCAGGTGACGCCGTGGCTCTCGGCCACCCGGCGGGCCATTTCGGTGGTGACGATGGTCTTCAGCAGCACGGCGTTTTTAGGCAGCTTGCCGTTGCGGGCCATGGCGCCCAGCAGGTAGTCGGCCAGCAGCACGCCGGTCTGGTTGCCGCTCACGGGGACAAAGCGACCATCGGTGCTGCGCACCAAAATGCCCACCCGGTCGCTGTCCGGGTCGGTGCCGATGATAAAGTTGGCACCCACCTGGTCGGCCAGGGAGATAGCCAGGTAGAAGCCCTCGGGATTTTCGGGGTTGGGGGACTCCACCGTGGGGAAGGAGCCGTCCAGCACCATCTGCTCGGGGACGCAGTGCAGGTGCTTCACGCCCAGGTCGCGCAGGGCCTGGGGCACCAGCTTCCAGCCGCAGCCGTGGAAGGGGGTGTAGACCACATGGAAGGTGTCGGCCACCTTGGCGACGCTCTCCCGGTCGTTGACCATAGCCATGACATTTTCCATAAACGCCTTGTCGGTCTCCTCGCCCATGAGTTCAATGCGCCCGGCGGCCTTGGCCTCGTCAAAGGGCATGGTCTTTACGCCGGTGAAAATGTCGATCTTCTCCAGTTCCTTGGCGATGGCGTCGGCGTGGTGGGGGGGGAGCTGGGCACCGTCAGACCAGTAGACCTTGTAGCCGTTATACTCCTTGGGGTTGTGGCTGGCGGTGATGTTGATGCCCGCCTGGCAGCCGTAGTGGCGCACGGCGAAGCTCAGCTCCGGGGTGGGGCGCAGGGACTCGAAAATGCGCACATGGATGCCGTTGGCGGCGCAGACCTCGGCGGCGGCGTGGGCAAAGTCTATGCTGTGATGGCGGCAGTCCATGCAGATGGCAACGCCCTTTTCCATAGCGGCGGGGCCCTCGGCGCAGATGACATTGGCAAAGCCCTGGGTGGCCCAGCGGATGACATAAATATTCATCTGGTGCAGGCCCATCTTCATGGTGCCGCGCAGGCCGGCGGTGCCGAACTCCAGGGGGCCGTAGAAGCGGCTCTCGATCTCCTTGTCGTCGCCGGCGATGGCGGCCAGCTCTGCCCGCTCGTCTTCGGTGATGACGTCGCTGTGGAGCCATTTTTGGTATTCTGCTTTGTAGTCGATCATGGTAAAAATCTCCCTTCCTTTATTGCACGAAAGTTCAATGGTTACTCGGGCCCTAAACTACCAAAAATTCCAACGGAATTTTTGGTAAATGGCTTGCAGTCTGCTGCGCGCATAATTTTGCTGCTTGCAGCAAAATTCCACACTTGCAGCCTGAGAGGTATTTTTCCCCACGCGCATGTCGCGGTGAAAAATGATTTCAATTTTTCGCGTCTGCGGACGCGAACTCTGCGAGGCTTTTAAGGATGGAAATGCGGGGGTTATTCGGTTTCAGAATCGTCGAAAATGGGCTCGGCGGTGAGCAGGGCCCGGGCCTCCTCCAGGCGGGAGGCGGGGACATAGAGGTCGGCACCGTAGCCGGAGAAGCCGTTGATGACCTTGCCGGCGCCGCCCTCCTTGGCGTAGTACTTGAAGCAGGGGATGCCATAGGCGGACAGCATGGACAGGCGCATGTCGGCCTCTGCCGGGGAGTCGAAGACCTGCTCCAGCATGACGGCCTTTTCTTTTTCGCCGTTTTCCAAGGTGGGCCAGGCGGGAGCGTCAGGGGTGCCGCCGAAGGACCAATCGTTGTTCATGGGGGTTCCTCCTAAAATATGTAGTGTGGGGTGTCGACTCCGCAGCCGGCTTCGCCGACAGCTCCCCTTAAGCAGGGGAGCCTTTGGGGACGGGGGATGCGGATTGCCACAGCCAGTTTGCGAACTGGCTTCGCAATGACAGTTTTTTACAAGGGGTGCTTCCGTTGTCGGCGGGCGGACAGGGGCGTCCGCCCCTACGGAGGGTTACAAGAAGTGCGGTGGCGCGGGCCGATGTGGGCATCGGCCCCTACGGATATTATATAGGGTTCACTTGTGGTATTTTGTCCCTTGCTGGATCTGGAAGGCGCGGTAGATTTGCTCTAAGAGCATGACCCGGGCCAGGTGGTGGGGGAAGGTCATGGGGGACATGGAGAGCTTCCAGTCGGCCTGGCGCTTCAGGCTCTCGCTGAGGCCCACGCTGCCGCCGATGAGGAAGGTGAGCTGGGTCTTGCCGCTGACGGCAAGCTGCTGCATTTTGCGGCTCATTTCCTCGCTGGAGCAGGGCGTGCCCTCGATGCACAGGGCCGCCAGTGCGCCGCCCTTGGGAAGCTTTGCGGCGATGGCGGCGGCCTCCGCGTCCAGGGCCTGCTGTATTTGGGCGGGGGAGGGGTCCTCCGGGAGACGGCTCTCGGGGAGTTCGACGATGTCCAGCTTACAGTATCGCCCCAGGCGCTTGGCATACTCCGCCGTGGCGTCCAGGTAGAATTTTTCCTTTAATTTTCCGACGCAGAGAATTGTTATTTTCTGCATGGCAGGCCCTCCGCTATGTAAGCCTCGCTGCTCTCGCCCCGGGGAGCCACGGTGAGCCGGACATCCGGGAAGCCGCCGCCGCGCAGGGCGCAGCCCACGGTGTAGAGGGCGCAGTCGGGGGTGTTATTTTCCTTGCTCAGATGAATGAGGACGAAGTGGCGGGTGCCGCGTCTAGCCATGCGACAGGCGAAGGACGCCGCCGCGTCGTTGGAGAGGTGGCCGTGGTCGCTTAAAATCCGCTGCTTCAGGGGGTAGGGATAGGGGCCGGTTTGCAGGCGATAAACATCGTGGTTGCTCTCCAGGAGCAGCAGCTCCACCCCGAACAAGGCCTCCTCGGCGGCCTCGGTCACATAGCCGGTGTCGGAAAGGATACCGGCGGAGGCGGTGGGGGTGTCGAAGCGGAAATCCAGGGACCCCTCGGCGTCGTGGGAGGTGGAGAAGGGGGTGATGGTGAGGCCGCCCAGGGTCAGGACGTTGCCCGGGGCCAGGGGGCGCAGCAGGTGGGCCGCCGTGGGGACCTGGTGGGAGAGCACCGCGCAGGTGGCGGGGGAGGCGAACACGGGCAGGGCCGTGTGCTTGAGAAAGACCCGCAGCCCGGAGGTGTGGTCGGTATGGGTATGGGTGATGAAAACCGCGGTGAGGGTGTCCGGGGGGCAGCCCAGGGCCTTCAGGGCCGTTTCGATGCGGCGGGCGGAGATGCCTGCGTCCACCAGGATGCGGGTGCTGCCGCCGCAGACCAGGGTGGCGTTGCCCTCGGAGCCGCTGGCCAAAGTG
This sequence comes from Clostridium sp. CAG:413, assembly GCA_963650985.1. Lineage (GTDB taxonomy): Bacteria > Bacillota > Clostridia > Oscillospirales > Oscillospiraceae > Vescimonas. The sequence continues at coordinate 31,873 of CAVJNL010000007.1, read as the reverse complement.
TGTATGGTGATCAAGATTTGGACCTCGCTTGTGGATTCGTGGGGATATGAAAGGGGAACGGATTGCCACGGCCAGTGTGCGCACTGGCCGCGCAATGACAGGTTACAAAAAGTGCGGTGCAAGTCCGGCGGCGGGCTGTGGTCAGCCCGCCCTACAAGGTGTTGTAGGGGCGGACGACTCTGTCCACCCGGGTGGTGTTTTCTTGTGGTGCGTAGGGGAGGGGCTCTGCCCCTCCCGCGGGCGGGGTAGAACCCCGCCCCTACGGATGGTTACAAGTAGTGCGGTGGGGGCGGGTCGTCGGGGACGCCGACTCCTACGGAATGTAACAAGATGTGCGGTACGGCGGGCGACCGCAAGGGTCGCCCCTACGGATGGGTTACAAATAGCGCGGTGGGGGATTGCGTCGGGGGATGAAAACAGCGTCTGTACGGCGGGCGCGGTGGTGCGGCCATCGTGGCAGACGCTGCCTGGTGGGGGTTCAGCCGATATGTGCTTCGGGTTGCTCGGTGATGTCGGGGGTGTCCACCACGCGGATGTCCGCGCCTACGGCACGGAGCTTGTCTACCAGGTCCTCGTAGCCCCGCTCGATGAACTGCACCTGGCTCAATTCCGTGGTGCCCTGGGCGCTGAGCCCGGCGATGACCATGGCCGCGCCTGCACGGAGATCACAGGCCTGGACCGGGGCACCCTGGAGATGGTCTACGCCCTCGATGACGGCCACATGGCCGTCTACCTGGATATTCGCGCCCATGCGCTTTAATTCCGCGATATACTTGAAACGGCTGTTCCACACATTTTCGTTGACGATGCTGGTACCGTGGGCCGCGGTGAGGACGGCGGCGATCTGGGGCTGCATATCCGTGGGGAAGCCGGGGTAGGGCATGGTTTTCACATTGGTTTTCTGCAAGGGGTCGCTGCGGCGCACCAGGACGGCGTCGCCCCGATCCTCCACATACACGCCCATCTCCACCAGCTTGGCACTGATGCAGTCTAAGTGTTTGGGAATGACATTTTTAATGAGCACCTGCCCGCCGGTGGCGGCCACGGCGGTCATGTAGGTGCCGGCCTCGATCTGGTCGGGAATGATACAGTAGCTGCCGCCGGCCAGACGCTCGACGCCGCGAATTTTAATGGTCTCGGTGCCCGCGCCGCGAACATCGGCACCCATGGAGTTGAGGAAGTTGGCCAGGTCCACGATGTGGGGCTCCTTGGCGGCGTTCTCGATAACGGTGTTGCCCTGGGCCAGGACGGCGGCCATCATGATATTCATGGTCGCGCCCACGGAAACCACATCCAGGTAGACGGAGGTGCCCGTCAGGCGGCCAACCTTGGCCGTGGCCTGGATGAAGCCGCCCTCTACGCCCACCTCGGCACCCATGGCGGTGAAGCCCTTGATGTGCTGGTCGATGGGGCGTACGCCGAAGTCGCAACCGCCGGGCATGGCCACCGTGGCCTCGCCGAAGCGGCCCAGCAGGGCGCCGATGAGGTAATAGGAGGCGCGGATGCGCCGGGCCAGCTCATAGGACGGGTGGGTGGAGCGGATGGCGTGGCAGTCCAGCTCCACGGCGTGGCGGTTCAGCACGCGAATTTTTGCGCCCAGCTCCTCCAAAATGTTCAGAAGCAGGGTCACATCGCTGATCTGGGGAATGTTTTCAATGCGGCAGATGCCGTCTACCAGCAGGGCGGCGGGGATGATGCCTACGGCGGCATTTTTCGCGCCGCTGATGGTGATCTCACCAAAGAGCGGATGGCCGCCCTTAATTATATATTGTTTCATAAAATTCCCTTTCCCAAAGTATAGGGAGGCCCAGTGCCTCATTATGAGAGCCGCCGCGCAAATGCGCAGGGCATAGTTATCTATTTGTATAAAGTAGTATATCACATATTTTTTCAAAAGCAATCACCAATATTCCAAAACCGGCGGGAATCTTCCGATGGAAAATGCAGAGGGGAGAAAATATGGCCGAAAATTTTTCAAAAAAGGGGTTGACACCGGGGGCGGATGGGTGTAGCATACAAACAACAAACATGTGAGCAATTATTCACATGAACATTTAAGGAGAAATAACATGGAGCAGATGGAGAAGAATCAGGAGCAGGATTTCCTGTGCCTGGACGAAAACGGCGTGGAGGCCGTGCGGCGGCAGATGCCCGACGAGGACGATCTGTACGACCTGGCCGAGCTTTACAAGGTGTTCGGCGACTCCACCCGCATTAAAATTCTATATGTGCTGTTCGGCGCGGAGCTGTGCGTGTACGACATTGCAAGGCTCCTGGGCATGACCCAAAGCGCTGTGAGCCACCAGCTTCGCATTTTGAAAAACAACAAGCTGGTGAAGTTCCGCCGGGAAGGCAAGACCGTTTTTTATGGTCTGGATGACGACCATGTGCGCTCGATTTTGAAGCTGGGCATGGAGCATTTGGGTGATTGATGAAAGGAGATTTTAACCATGAAAAAGACTTACAAAATTGAAGTAGACTGCGCCGCCTGCGCCGACAAGATGGAGCAGGCCGCCCAAAAGACCGAGGGCGTGGCCGCCGCCACCGTCAGCTTTATGACCCAAAAGATGAAGGTGGAGTTTGCCGACGGTGCCGATGTGGACGCGGTGATGCAGCAGGTTTTGAAAAACTGCAAGAAGGTGGAGGACGACTGCGAAATCTTCCTATAAGACCTGGCGAAAAATATCTCATTCATATTCCGTTTAATCAGCGTGGCAGGCGACCGCAAGGGTCGCCCCTACGCAATTTTTACCCATAAAAGGCTGTAAGGTCCTATTTGGAAACACTGTAAGGAGGCGTGAAAGCCGTGACGAAGAAGCAGAAAACCAATTTAATACGGATCATCGTGTCGGCGGTGCTGGTGGCGGGGCTCTGGGTCTCGCCGCTCACGGGCTGGCTGGAGGGCGTGCTGTACCTTATCCCGTATTTTATCGTGGGCTATGACATTTTGCTCAAGGCTGTGAAGGGCATCCTTCGGGGCCAGGTGTTCGACGAGAACTTCCTTATGGCCGTGGCCACCGTGGGCGCTATGGCCCTGGGCGACTGGCGGGAGGGCTGCGCCGTTATGGTGTTTTACCAGGTGGGCGAGCTGTTCCAAAGCTACGCCGTGGGCAAGAGCCGCCGCAGCATCTCCGACCTGATGGACATCCGCCCGGACTATGCCAACATTGAGACGGACGGGGCCCTGGAAAAGGTAGACCCGGACGATGTGGAGGTGGGCACCATTATCGTGGTGCAGCCCGGCGAGCGCATCCCCATCGACGGCGTGGTGAAGGAGGGAGAATCCACTGTGAACACCAGCGCCCTTACCGGCGAGAGCCTGCCCCGGCAGGTGAAGGCCGGGGACGAGGTGCTCTCCGGCTGCGTGAACCTCAGCGGTCTGTTGCACATTGAGACTGCAAAAGAGTTTGGAGACTCTACCGTGGCGAAGATTTTGGACCTGGTGGAAAACTCCAGCATGAAAAAGGCCAAGGCGGAGAATTTTATCACCAAGTTTGCCCGGGTCTATACCCCCGCTGTGTGTTACAGCGCCCTGGCCCTGGCGGTGCTGCCGCCGGTGGTGCGGCTCATTATGGGGAGTACGCCTATGTGGGGCGACTGGATCACAAGAGCCCTGACCTTCCTGGTCATAAGCTGCCCCTGCGCCCTGGTCATCAGCATTCCCCTGAGCTTCTTCGGGGGCATCGGCGGCGCGTCTGCCAAGGGTATTTTGGTCAAGGGCAGCAACTATTTGGAGGCTTTGGCGAAGACGAGCTGTGTTGTGTTTGATAAGACCGGCACCCTCACCAAGGGCGTCTTTCAGGTGCTGGAGACGGCCCCGGAGGGCATGGACGAGCAGACCCTGTTGGGCTGGGCGGCTCAGGCGGAGTGCTACTCCAGCCACCCCATCAGCCAGAGCCTGAAAAGCGCCTGGGGCGGCGAAGTGGACACCGACCGGGTGACGGATGTGGAGGAGCTGGGCGGCTTCGGCCTCACGGCCCAGGTGGACGGCCATGCCGTGGCCGTGGGCAATCGGCGGCTCATGGAGAAGCTGAACATTCAGCCCGCAGAGCCCCAGAAGGCCGGGACGGTGGTGTATGTGGCCGTGGACAGCGTGTATGCCGGGTGGATCCTCCTGGGCGATGTGGTGAAGGAGCACGCGGCCCAGGCCATCCGGGGCCTGAAGGCGGAGGGCATTGAAAAGACTGTCATGCTCACCGGTGACGCGGACGCTGCGGCCCGGCAGGTGGCGGCCCAGTTGGGTGTGGACGAGGTGCACAGCCAGCTTTTGCCGGCAGACAAGGTGCAGCAGGTGGAGCGGCTGCTGAAGGAGCGCAAGGAGGGCCAGCTCCTGGCCTTCGTGGGCGATGGGATCAACGACGCTCCTGTGCTGGCCCGGGCCGACATCGGCATCGCCATGGGCGCTTTGGGCAGCGACGCGGCTATCGAGGCGGCGGATGTGGTTCTCATGGACGACGACCCGGCCAAGATCGCCCTGGCTATGCGCATCTCCCGGCGGACCCTGCGCATCGTGTACGAGAACATCGTGTTTGCCCTGGCGGTGAAAGCGGTGTGCCTGGTGCTGGGTGCCATCGGTATCGCCAACATGTGGCTGGCTATAGGCGCGGATGTAGGCGTGATGGTGCTGGCGGTGCTCAACGCTACCCGAGCCCTGTCGGCGGGAAAAGAGTAAAAAAATTAACGGGCGGAGGGAGCTGCGGAAAGTCCCTTCGCCCATTTTTTCGCAAAAATCAGAAAAAATGACAGAAAACAAATTTTCTGCTATAATACGCGCAAGAGCGCTGCACGAACGGCAGGCGGTTGGCTACACCACCCGAAAGGGGGGCTTGTGCCTATAACACTGATTTTAATGGTGAGGGAAACCCTTCTTGGGTTTCCCTCACACACCCTTCCTTACCGTTATCGCAGTTTATCCATTTTTTGGAAACTTGATTTTACACTTCTTCGGATTTGTAATTACGATCAAGGTTAAAAGGGAAAACCGCCACTCTGCCAAGTGACGGTTTTCTTGAGCTTGCCCAAATAACCAAAAACTTCTAAGAGTCAACCGCTTGTCGCAGTGCTCTTGTTACATCTATATTACCACACGGACGGGAAATATCAAGTGTGGTTTTTCTTTTGCCCCGGTTTGGGTAGGTAAATGTCAAGAAGAAATTTGACAAAGAGTAACACAAGAGCAGCTGCAGCGGCGTCCCTGGGGGCGGGGGATGGTGTTACATACGCCTGCGGGCGAGGGGCCGGGCCCGCCGGGAGGATGCCTGCGGGCATGGGGCCACCTGGCGGAGACCGCTGCCGGTTGAAAACTCATGCGGCCTGTAAAATTCGTAAAGACACACGAAGAGGACACCCGGGTGGGTGTCCTCTTCTGGTCTTCGGAGCCATTCAGAATGGAAAGAAAGCGGTGTAACACAAATGCGGTGCCGGGCACTTGCGGACGATCGGGGAATCGTGTTACAATGGGCACATTCTACGAGAAAGCGGAGGAGTGAGCATGGCGCAGCACTACATGACCTATGAGGAGCGGGTCCGACTGGAGACGCTGCTGGGGGAGAAAAGATCCGTGGCCTACATTGCCGGGAAGCTGGGCTTCTCCAGGCAGACCATTTACAACGAGATCAAGCGCGGCAGCTACCTGCACACCAGGGATTACTGGGACGAGCGGCGCTACTCTGCCCAAAAAACACAGCAGGCCACCGACTATGCGCAGACGGCCAAAGGCAGACCGCTGAAGATTGGGAACGAACATGCCTATGCCTCCTACCTGGAGCAGAAGATCCTCCGGGATCGTTTTTCCCCTGCGGCGGCACTGGCAGCGGCCCGGAAAGAGGGCTTTGATACCAGCGTCAGCGTGAACACCCTGTACAGCTACATTGACAAGCGCGTTTTCTACGAGCTGGGCAACAAGCACCTTTGGGAGAAATGGAAAAAGCGCCCCAAAGCCCAAAGGGCGGAGCGCCGGGTGGCACACAAGAAACTGCCAAGCATTGAGACCAGGCCGGAAACCATCAACCAGCGCCGGGAGTTCGGGCACTGGGAAATGGACCTGGTGGTCAGCGGCCAGGGCGGGAAAAGCGTACTGCTGACCCTGACGGAGCGAATGAGCCACCAGGAGATCATACGAAAATTGCCGGACCGAAAAGCCGAAACCATCCGTAAATCCATAGATCAGATCGAGCGGAAAACGCCGGGTTTCAGGCAGAAGTTTAAGAGCATCACCACCGACAACGGCAGCGAGTTTCTGCAATATGAGAAACTGCGAAAAAGCTGCAAGTGTAAAGGGCAGCGCTTTGGCATCTATTACTGTCACTCCTACTCTGCCTGGGAGAAAGGCAGCAACGAGAACCACAACCGCATGATCCGCAGATTTTTACCCAAAGGCACCAACTTTGACGAGATAAGCAGCCGGGAGATCAGGAAAATCCAGGATTGGATGAACCATTATCCCAGGAGGTCCCTGAATTGGTCTACTCCGGCAGAGATAGCGGGATAAGCGCAGGGGCCCCGCGCGGCTAAAGCCTTGGCGCGGGGTCCCATGTAACACAAGTCCCTCGCAGCTGAGAGCTGCATCAGCGCCGCAGCCGGGCCAGGTCGTGTTACTTCCTTAGTTTCTTTTGATTCCTCCGCCATAGCCGGGCGTATCGTGCGTCATGGCACAGGAAATAAAGAACGCAGCGGCGGCAATGACGGCCACGACAGCGACAGCGAAGAGGGCGAAATAGAGGAAGTAGCCAAGGAGCTTGAAAACCATAGAATCACCTCATTAAAATTGGGTGCAGGGGCAAGAATCGAACTTGCAGCAACGACTGACAACGCCGTTATGTTACCATTACACCACCCCGCAGGATCAGAACACGCCTTTCAGCGTTTGGAATAGGAAACGGCCAAGGGCATAGGCAAAGCCAGCAATGACGCAGTATTTGAATTTGTCAAAGGGATCGAATGACATAGCTGACCTCACATTTTGAAAGTGTAGATTCAAAGGACTTGTCCGATATAACCGCCCTTTCGCGGGCGGTTATATCAGAGAGAAATCAAACGCGGGGATAAACAACGGAATAGCGAACCTTGCCGTCCTCTGACCAAAGAATGACGGGGAAACGGGCCGTAACCTCAAAGGGAATGTTGAGGGCTTCGCAATTGGAGCGAATACGGCAGATGATGGAAAGCAAGTCCGCGAAAGTAAGCTGAACTTCGTTATTCATAGGGAACCTCACAACATCATTTGTACCGGCTCACGGGCGGCTTGTTCCGCCCAGTCGTGCCGATGGATATAGGCATAAACACCGGGGTAGTCGGTCACACGCCCGGAATCCTCAAATTCACAGATAATGTGGATTCTGCGGAAAAAGGCTTGCCGGGTCTCACGGTCAATGTTCATATACTGTTCTTCCGGGGGGATATTGGTAATGATGAACACTTTGGTGAAACAGGCTTGCCGATTGAAATAGCGGCACGGGAGAAGCAGCGGATAGCCGTCCAGGTAGTTGAGCATATCGCCGTGCTTTAGGCTGGAGCGGAACTCCTCAAAGATGATAACGTCCTGGCCGTCATAGGTATCAAAGGGATGCTTGTAGTCGGTGACACGGTAGCAGTTGGCATAGCCGTACTTGTCAATGACAGAGCGGGTCTTACCTCCTCCGGTCTTGCCGAATATGTAGGTCACTTCCAGGTCGCGCCAGGAATCCTTGAACTGTGCGTCACGGTACATGGAGCGGACGCGCTCAACCTTTTCCAGGTCACGGTAGGCGCTTGCGACAGCGTCCACGATGTCCTCATTGGTAGCGCCTGCCTTTATAAGCTCAACGATTTTGTCAGCGTCACGGGATTTGCCTTGCTGATCCTGGGGCATTTCGCCGCCCTCCTCAAAGGTGTCAGAGAAGTTGATACCTTCGTGGAGGTGGCCGCCGGTGTCCTTGTAAGAGTAAGAGCCGTCCGGCTGCTTATTGAACTTCGGGCCGTCCTTGAGGACATAGGCGCGGTTTTCCGAGGATTTACCACGGGCAATGTCACGGTGGAACGAGGGGAAACGAGCGTCAATTTGCGTATGCGTAAGGCCAGCCGAAGCAACAAGGTAAACATGAGTATGAAGCGTTTCACATTCGTCACCCTGTTCATCACACATACACCAGTAGCCGAGAGAGGGCAAGTCGTGTATAGCGGCCTTAATACGGGCATGGTCAAAATCATGCTCAATAGGGTTGTTGATAGTGATAAGCCATTTCCGAGAGCGTGGCATAGAAAAACCTCCAAGTTTGACAATTATTGTCAAAGATGTACAATGTACAGAAGTTGCAGGGGGGTAATACTGACCCCCTGCTCCACAGGGCGACTGCGCCGCCCCGTGGCTATGGAGGTACTTGAGGAAATGGGAAAGAAAAGGTTGGCTTATCCATTACTTCGCGGGGGAGAAGTTGAACACATAGCCGCGGTTGTCGAAGTCCACATTGTACTCCTTGCCGACCTCAATGAGGTCAATGGGGTAAATGTTGGGATCCAGGGCCAGGGTCAGCGCCGCTTCACCGATAACACCACGGGCCTTGCCGAGGTAGTGAATCTGATTGAAGTTGTAGGGCCGACCAGTTTTCTTCGCGACACCCTCCAGGTGTGCCTTACCACAGACTTTGATTTTCATGTTGAAATACCTCATTTCGTTAATTTTAGGTTCCGAAAAACCTTTGCAATGAAATTGTAAATCAACACCCGGTTTGGGTATTTATTTTAGTCTTGAAAAGCCATCTGCTTTCTGCTACAATTATTTAGTTAAGGTATGCCATTTTTGAGTAGTGAGGTGAACTGCGTGTACTTAAAGGCACTGGAAATACAGGGCTTTAAGTCCTTCCCGGAGAAGACTGTGCTGAACTTCGGCGAGGACATCACCGCCATTGTCGGCCCCAACGGCTCCGGCAAGTCCAACATCTCTGACGCCATCCGCTGGGTCATGGGCGAGCAGAACAGCCGCCAGCTCCGGGGCACCAAGATGGAGGATGTCATCTTCGGCGGCACCGAAAAGCGCCGCCAGATGGGTTTTGCCCAGGTGACGCTGGTCATTGACAATACCGAGCACATTTTCAACCGCGACGAGGCGGAGGTGGCGGTGACCCGCCGCTATTACCGCAGCGGCGAGTCGGAATATTACATCAACCGCCAGTCTGTGCGGCTGAAGGATGTGAACGAGCTTTTCATGGACACCGGCATGGGCCGGGAGGGCTATTCCATCATCGGCCAGGGTAAAATTGATGAAATTTTATCCGTCCGCAGCGACGATCGGCGCGAGGTTTTCGAGGAGGCGGCGGGTATCAGCAAATACCGCCACCGCAAGGAGGAGTCCGAGCGGAAGCTCCAGCGCACGGAGGAAAACCTGGTGCGCATCAACGACAAGATCGCGGAGCTGGAGATGCAAGTGGAGCCCCTGCGCAAGCAGGCGGAGACGGCGAAGAAATACCTGGTGCTCCACGATGAGCTGCGGACGCTGGAAATAAGCGTGTGGCTTGAAAATCTCCAGAAGCTGAAAACCGACCGGCTGAAGCTGCAAACGGACTTTGAGACCGCCCAGGCCGACCAAAAAAAGGCCCAGGCAGAGCTGGACGAGGTATACGCCCAGGCGGAGGAGTGCGCCCGACTCATGCACGAGAGCGACTGCGCCGCCGAGGAGCGGCGCGGACAGGTCTCGGCCCTGGAGAGCGCCATCGGCGAGCACGAGTCCTCCGCCGCCGTGGCCCGGACCACGGCCCAGCACCACGCGGAGACCATCGAGCGCATGGAGCGGGAAATGAGCGAGAGCCGCAGCCGCACGGAGTCCTTGCAGGAGCAGATGGAGGCCCTGCGCCGCCGCATGGAGGAGATCGACGCTTCGGCCCAGGCTCTAGACGAGGAAATGGAAGCCCTGTGCGAGGAAATGCGCGGCAGCAGTCACAGCAGCGACCTGTTTGCCGCCCGGCTGGAGGAGCTGCGCAAGCAGGAAGCCCAGGAGGTGGCCGGGGCGGCCCAGGCCCAGGCGGAGCTGTCCGCCATCACCGCCGGGTCCGATGAAATTGCCCAGCGCACCCAGGAGCTGGACGGAGAGCTTGCCCAGAACCAAGAGAAGCTGGCCCAGGCCCAAAAGGAGGCCGGGGAGAACGAAAAGGAATTGCAGGCCGCCCGGGAAGAGGAGCAGGCCGCGTCCAATATCATCGGCGGTCACAGCCTGAAAATGGAGGGCCGCCAGCGCCGGGCCCAGGAGAGCACGGAGCAGAAAAACCGCCTGACTTTGGAGGAAAAGACCCTTTCCGACCGCATTCGCCTGCTCAGCGAAATGGAGAAGGAATACGAGGGTTTTTCCAAGGCGGTGAAGATCGTCATGCGGGCCGCCGAGGCCCGGACGCTCTCGGGCATCCACGGGCCGGTGGGCAATCTTATCCACGCGGACAAGAAGTGCAGCGTGGCTATCGAAATTGCCCTGGGCGGCGCTTTGCAGCACATTATCGTAGACACGAAAAACGACGGCAAGAACGCCATTGGCCTGCTAAAGCAGCGGGACGGTGGCCGGGCCACCTTCCTGCCCCTGGACACCATTCGGGGCCGCAGCCTGCGGGAAAATGGGCTGGAAAACGAGTACGGCTTCGTGGGTGTTGCCTCGGAATTGGTGCGCTACGAGGGGAAATATGGTGCTGTTGTGGAGAACCTTTTGGGCACCACTGTGGTAGTGGAGGACCTGGACTGTGGCATTCAGATGGCAAAGCGCCACGACAACCGTTTCCGCATTGTCACCCTGGACGGCCAGGTCATCAACGCCGGCGGCTCCATGACCGGCGGCAGCGTCAGCCGCAACGCGGGCATTCTCTCCCGCTCCGGTGAGCTGGAGCAGTTGGAGAAAAAGCGCAAGAAGATCCAGTCCCAGCTCCAGGACGCGGCCCTCATGGCCGAGAGTGCCAACCGAGAGCTGCAAAAGGCCCAGTATGAGCTGGAGGTAGCCAAGGACCAGCAGCGCCAGGCCAACGATCGGGTGCTGACCCTGGAGGGCCGAAAGAACCACTTTGATATTCTGCTGGACAGCCTGGCACACCAGCAGGAGAGCCTGCGTATTCAGAAGGAGAACCTGCAAAAGCGCAGCAGCGACGACGCCGGGCGGATGGACGCCATTCGCCGGACCATTGCGGACTTTACCGCCCGGACGGAAAAAACCCGGGGCGAGATGGAGCGGCTTCAAAAGGAGCAGGCGGACTGCCAGCAGGGTCTCAGTGATCTGTCGGCCCGGCTGACGGAGAATAAGGCCCGGCAGGCGGCCCTTTCCGCCGAGGGCGAGAGCGCCCGGCGCAGCATGGAGGACCTGGCTCGACTCCGGGAGAGCCTGGAGGGCGAGCACACCGACCGGGAGAGCCTGCGCGCCCAAATGGAGCAGGCCATGGCCCAGGCCCGGGCAGAAGAAGAGCGGCAGATGCAGGCGGCCCAGGCGCTACGCAGCCAGATCCAGGAGCAGAAAGAGGCTCTGCAAAAGCTCTCGAAGGAGAAGATGGCCCTGGAGGCACGGCGCAGCCAGACCGACCGTCTCAGCCGCGCCTGCAACGACACCCTCCTCAACTGCGAGCGGGAAGTGACCCGCCTGGAGGGCAAGCTGAATGGCAGCGCTTTGGAGGAAAAGCAGATTTTGGATAAGCTGTGGGAGCGGTACGAGCTGAGTCACAGCGACGCCCAAAATCTGCGCATTGAGTTGGAGAGCGTGTCCAAGGCCACCCGGCGCATCGGTGAGCTGAACCGGGAGATCAAGGGCCTGGGGCCCATCAACATCGGCGCCATTGAGGAATTTGACCGGGTGAACACCCGCTATACCTATCTCTCGGACCAGCGCAACGATGTGGAGCAGGCCAAGGAGGAGCTGGTGGGAATCATCGAGGAGATCACCAAGCAGATGACGGAGATCTTCGCCACCCAGTTTGAGATTTTGAAACAGAGCTTCCAGGAGACATTTTTGGAGCTGTTCGGCGGCGGTCGGGCTACCTTGGAGCTGGAGGACGAAAACGACATCCTCCGCTGCGGCATTGAAATTAAGGCCCAGCCCCCCGGCAAGCAGCTAAAGACCCTGTCGCTGCTCTCCGGCGGCGAGAAGGCCTTTGTGGCTATCGCGTTGTATTTCGCCATTTTGAAGGTGCATCCCACGCCTTTTTGCGTGATGGACGAAATTGAGGCGGCCCTGGACGAGTCCAATGTGGTGCGCTACGCCAAGTACATGCGGCGCATTGCGGGCAAGACCCAGTTCATCGTCATCACCCACCGGCGCGGCACCATGGAGGAGGCGGATGTGCTGTATGGCATCACCATGCAGGAGCGGGGTGTTTCCACGGTGCTCACGGCGAATTTGAATGAGTTGAGCAAGGAAATGAAAATCAAGTGAGGGGACGACCCCTCAGCCACGACTTCGCCGCGCCAGCTCCCCTTACGCAGGGGAGCCTTTGGGTGCGGCATCGCCCCGACGGAAGCGGTATACATTTATAATTTAGAACAGGAGGCAGCGGAATGGGTATTTTCAGCAAGCTCAAGCAGGCCTGGTTCGGGGATGTGAACTGGGAGAAGCTGGACGACGAATTTTTTGACAATTTGGAGGAGTCCCTGATCCTGGCGGATGTGGGGGTGAACATCGCCACCGAGGCGGTGAACTCCCTGCGCAACGCCGTGTTCAGCTACGACATGAAGGACCCGACGCAGGTGAAGGCGGAGCTGCGGAAAATTCTGCTGCAAAAGCTGTCCGTGGGCGATGCAGCCCTGGACACCGCCAAGAGCCCCACGGTGATTTTGGCCATCGGTGTCAACGGCGTGGGCAAGACCACCTCCATCGGCAAGCTGGCGGCGCGGCTGAAAGGGGAGGGAAAGAAGGTCCTCCTCTGCGCGGGCGACACCTTCCGTGCCGCTGCCGCCGACCAGCTGGAAATTTGGGCCGACCGGGCCGGGGTGCCCATCGTGCGCCAGCATGAGGGGGCGGACCCGGGGGCAGTGCTCTTTGACGCATTGCAGGCGGCCAAGGCCCGAAATATTGATGTGGTCCTGTGCGACACCGCCGGGCGGCTGCACAATAAGCAGAATCTGATGAACGAGCTGGCAAAGCTCCGCAAGATCATCGACCGGGAGCTGCCGGAGGCGGGCCGGGAGACGCTGCTGGTGCTGGACGCTACCACCGGGCAGAACGGGCTCATCCAGGCCCGGAGCTTCAAGGAGACGGCGGGCCTCACGGGCATTGTGCTCACCAAGCTGGACGGCACGGCCAAGGGCGGCATCGTTATCGCCATCGCCCGGGAGCTGGGTGTGCCGGTCAAATTTGTAGGCATGGGCGAGGGCATTGACGATCTGAAGCCCTTTGACCCGGAGGAATTCGTAAATGATCTGTTTTGACAGGGGGAGAGACTATGACCAGAGCGGACGGACGGGCCGTGGACCAGCTGCGGCCTGTGGAGCTGACAAAGGATTATATTAAATTCGCCGAGGGCAGCGTGCTGATCCGCTGCGGCGACACGGTGGTGCTGTGCAACGCCTCGGTGGAGGAGAGAACGCCGCCCCAAGTGGCGGAGGGCCACGGCTGGGTGACGGCGGAGTATTCCATGCTGCCCCGGGCCAACCGGGAGCGCTCCCGCCGGGACATTGACAAATTAAAGCTCTCCGGCCGCAGCGCGGAAATTCAGCGGCTCATTGGCCGCAGCCTCCGGGCGGCGGTGGATATGGAGGCTTTGGGCGAGCGGACGATCACCGTGGACTGTGATGTTTTGCAGGGGGACGGCGGCACCCGCACCGCCTCCGTTACCGGTGGCTTTGTGGCTCTGGCTTTGGCCTGCCGCAAGCTGCTGGCGGAGGGTAAGGTGACGAAAAATCCCATCATCCACCAGGTGGCGGCGGTGAGCGCGGGCATCATTGACGAGGTGCCCATGCTGGACCTGCCTTACAGCGAGGACAGCCGCGCCCAGGTGGACCTGAACTGCGTCATGAACGAAAAGGGCGAGCTTATTGAGCTCCAGGGCACCGGCGAGGGAAGGAGCTTTACCCTTGCGGAGCAGCAGGAGCTGGTGCACCTGTGTGCCAAGGGCATCCGGGAGCTGATGGAAAAACAGCGGGAAATTCTAGAGCGGTAAAGGAGGCGGCGTGATGAAATTCGTATTGGCATCCCACAACAAGGGAAAACTGACAGAAATGCAGAAGATTTTGGGCGAGCTGGGCGTGGAGGTGGTGCTCCAGTCGGACCTGGGCCTGGCCCTGGAGCCGGAGGAGAACGGCGAGACCTTCACCGATAACGCCCGCATCAAGGCGAAAGCCGTCATGGAGGCCAGCGGACTTCCGGCCATCGCCGACGACAGCGGCCTGTGCGTGGACGCATTGAACGGCGCGCCGGGGGTCTACTCCGCCCGGTACGGCGGGCTGGACGACGACGCGGCCCGCTACCGCCTGTTGCTGCAAAACATGCGCGGGTCCATGACCCGGGCGGCCCACTTCCACACCTCGGTCGTGTGTGTGTTCCCCGACGGCGCAGAGCTGACGGCGGAGGGCGAGTGCCCGGGCACCATCGCCTACGCCCCTATGGGGGACGGCGGGTTCGGCTATGACCCGGTGTTCTATGTGCCCAGTTTGCGCAAGACCTTTGCGCAGCTCACCGCGGAGGAGAAAAACGCCATCAGCCACCGGGGCAATGCCCTGCGGGCCTTTGCGGCGAAACTGAAAGAATATTTGGAGAAATAATATGGAACTGACGAGCAAGCAGCGTGCCCAGCTGCGGGGTTTGGCCTCCACCCTGGACACCATTATTCATATCGGCAAGGACGGCATCAGCGAGAACCTGGTGAAGCAGGCGGACGACGCCCTGGAGGCCCGGGAGCTGGTGAAGGGCAAGGTGTTGGAGAACTCCATGCTCACCGCCCGGGAAGCCGCCGAGGAGCTGAAGGTGGCCACCCGCAGCGAGGTGGTGCAGGTCATCGGCAACAAATTCGTTCTCTACCGGATGCAGCACGACAAGGCCAAGCGCAAGATACAGCTTGTGAAGGCGCCCCGGCGCGGCGAGTGACCATGAAAATTGGCATATACGGGGGGACCTTTAACCCCATTCACCGGGGCCATCTGACGGCGGCTTCTGCGGCGGTGCGGCAGCTATCGTTGGATAAACTTCTACTGATCCCCGACGCCATCCCGCCCCACAAGCCCTTGCCTCCCGGCAGCGCCGGGGCGGACGAGCGGCTGGAAATGGTGCAGCTTTGCACCGGGGAGGTGCCGGTCCCGGCGGAGGTCTTGGACCTGGAGCTGCGGCGGCAGGGGGCCAGCTACACCTGTGACACGCTGTCGGTGCTGTGGGCGCAGTACCCGGCGGACGAGCTGTTTCTGCTCATGGGGTCGGACATATTTTTGTCCTTTGAGACCTGGCGGCAGCCGGAACGCATTTGCGCCTTAGCGACGCTGGCGGTGTTCAGCCGACAGGAGGAGAGCGAGGCGGGGGCCTTTGCCCGGCAGAAAAAGCTGCTGGAGGCGGCCTACGGCGCACGCATTCGGGTGCTGGAAAACCCCGATGTGGTGGAAATTTCCTCCACGGAGCTGCGGGAAAACCTGGCCCGGGGTGCGGGACGGGCGTACCTCACCGAGCCGGTGTATGGGTACATCCTGCGCAAGGGTCTCTACGGCACGGCGGCAGATCTGAAGCATTTGACGCCGAAGGAGTTGCGGCCCATCGCCCTGAGCTACCTGAAGCCTAAGCGGATGCCCCATGTGCTGGGCACGGAGCAGGAGGCGGCTTATCTGGCGGAAAAGTACGGCGCGGATGGCACGGCGGCCCGCATAGCGGCCCTGCTCCACGACTGCACCAAGAAGCTGGACATGGACCAGCAGCTCTCCCTGTGCCGCCGCTATGGCATCAAGCTGGACCCGCTGGAGCAGGTGAGCCTGAAGCTCCTGCACTCCAAGACCGGGGCGGCGGTGGCCCGGGAAAAATTCGGCGTTTCTGACGAAATTTATAACGCTATTTTTTACCACACCACCGGCAAGGCGGACATGACTTTGCTGGAGAAAATCATTTACCTGGCGGATTACATCGAGCCCAGCCGCAGCTTTCCCGGGGTGGATGAGCTGCGCCGGGCGGTGCATACGGACTTAAACGAAGGACTGTACCGGGCGCTTTTGGATTCTATTGCGGAGCTGCGGGGCTACGGAAACCCCGTGCATCCCCACACCCAGGAGGCCCTGGACTATATACGAAGCGAGATCGGAGGAACAAAAGATGAGTAAATCACCCAAGGAACTGGCGCTGCTGGCGGCCCAGGCGCTGTCGGAGAAGAAGGGACGGGAAATTCAGGTGCTGGAGATCGCCGACCTGACCACCCTGGCGGGCTATTTCGTCCTGGCTACCGGCTCGTCCAACACGCAAATTAACGCCCTGGTGGACAATGTGGAAAAGGTGCTCACGGAGCGGGCGGGCGAGGAGCCCCTGCACCGGGAGGGCTACCGGGGCGGCACCTGGGTGCTGCTGGACTACGGGTGCGTGGCCGTGCATGTATTCAGCGGCGAGGCCCGGGAGTTTTACGGCTTGGAGCGCTTGTGGCGGGACGGCAAGAGCGTGGACCTGACCGGCGTTATCACCGATGGCGACTGAGTTTCGGCCCATTTTCAACTTTGTCCGCCGCCACGAGGCTGCGGCGGACCGATGGGCCACGGTGGCGGTGGCGCGGCCGGGGGGCTGCGTGCATTTGCCCCTGGGCCTGCACCGGGACAGGGCTATGGCGTCGGCGGATGAAAAATATACGCTGCTTTTGGTGAAAACCGCTCTGTGGCTCCAGGGGGGCTGCACCCTTGTGACAGCGGACGACGCGGTTTTCCGCTGGCTGCAAAGGGCGTACAGCCCGGCGGGGGCGCGGGCCTTTGACCGGGCGTTTATGTCCGGCATTTACCGGCAGCCCTTTGAGGTTGTTTTGCGTTCGGAGATGCCCCCGGAGCGGGAATCAGCGTCGGCGGTGACGGCTCACAAAGAAGGGTGCCGCATCGGCATCGACCTGGGCGGCAGCGACCGCAAGGCCGCGGCGGTGATAGACGGGGAGACCGTTTACACCGAGGAGGTGGTCTGGCAGCCCAAAACGGCGGCGGACCTGCGCTATCATTACGAGGGCATCACGGCGGCTTTAGAGGCGGCCAAGGTACACCTGCCCCGGGTGGACAGCGTGGGTATTTCCACCGCCGGGGTGGTCATAGACGGCGAAATTCGCCGCTCCAGTCTGTTTGTGGGCGTGGAGCAGGCGGCCTTTGACCGGGCGGGCCGGGACCTTCTGCGCCGGGCGGTGCGGGCGGTCTGCGGCGATGTCCCTTGTGCCGTGTGCAACGACGGCGATGTGGCGGCCCTGGCCGGGGCCGTGGGCCTGGGGCGGCAGAAGCTGCTGGGTATCGCCATGGGCACCAGCCAGGCCGGGGGCTATGTGGACGGCGGCGGACGCATCACCGGGCGGCTCAATGAGCTGGCGTTTTTGCCGGTGGATGTGGCTGATCGGGCCCCGGTGGACCCCTGGTCCGGAGACCGGGGCGTGGGGGAGCGGTACTTCTCCCAGGAGGGCGTGCTGCGCCTGGCCGCGCAAAAGGGCCTTACCCCGGCGGGCGAGACCCCGGCGCAAAGGCTTCGCTGGGTGCAGGTCCGGGCCGAGGCCGGAGACGACCGGGCGCTGGCGGCTTTTTCGGAGCTGGGGCGGCTTTTGGGCCTGACCCTGCCCTGGTATCGGCGGCTCACGGGCTGCGAAAGCGTGCTGCTTTTGGGCCGGGTAGTAGGCGGCACAGGCGGCGAGTGCCTGGTGCGTTCGTGTCGGGCGGCGCTGAAGGACGCCGGGGAGACGATAGAAATTCTGCTCCCGGAGGAATCCCAGCGCCGGGTAGGCCAAGCCGCCGCGGCGGCGTTTTTGGAAGCTGCAATATAATATAGTATAGCGCCGGGCGGCGGGACGAAGAAAGTCCCACCGCCCGGTTTGGTTTTCTCAAATGGCGCGAAGCGCACCGATTTGCACAATAAACGGTTTCCACGGATGCGCTATGTCATTCTGCCAACGCTCTCCATTCACGCGCAAGGAAAACAACGGACAGGACACCCACCAACAGGCTGGACAGCGCCCCGGCATAGAGCAATCCGTCGATGCCGAACAAATCTCCCAAAATCAGCAGCGCAGGAACCTGAACAATGATTTGTCGGAACAGAACCAGCGCCGTTGCGGGGATCGGCTTGCCGATGGATTGCAGGAAAGAGCTGCCCACCATCTGAAAGCTGTCAAGGAAAATGAGCATCAGGAAAATCCGCAGACACTTCACCGAAAATTCATTGTAGAGAGGATCAGCCGAGCCAAAAATACGGACGATGCTCATAGGCACAAGCTGGAACCAGACCGTCGCAATTCCCATAAGTGCCGCAGAGAAGATCACCAGCAGCTTTAATATCTGCCTGACCCGGCTGCGAAGATTTCGCCCGTAGTTGTAGCTGATAATGGGCTGCGCACCGGAGCATAGACCTGTGATGGCGTTTTGCAGCATGGTAAACACCTTCATGGTAACACCCAAGGCCGTCAGCGGGATCTCTGCGCCGTACTTGCTCAGCGCTCCGTACTTGACGAGAAGATTGTTTTGAAAATAGAGCACGACCACGATTGCAAGCTGCGTCACAAAGCTGGAAAGGCCCAGTCTTGCCGTTTTCGGAACAAACCGAGCCCAGCCGGTGAATGATTTTTTCGTGAGCTGTACCGTTCCTTTTTTGCGCGCGAGATAGACAATGCAGACGACCGCGCTGGTTGCCTGCCCCAATACTGTAGCAATGGCTGCACCTTTCACACCCCAATGAAAGCCATAAATGGTCAGCGGATCACCGATCATGTTGACCGTAAAACCGGTGAGCATACTGAGCATCGCAGTTTTCGGCCCGCCGTTTCCACGGACGATGCTCATAGCGCCGCAGGGAAAGATATTGAAAATCGTTCCCGCAACGATAATATACCCGTAGTCCAGCGCATACGGCATAATATCGTCTGTTGCCCCAAACAGGCGGCAGAGCGGCTGCAGGAAAACAGTCAAGAGAATACTCAGCGTGACACCGGATACCACCAATGCGGTAAGCCCTGCGGCCATTCCTTTTTCCGCTTCCTCCCGCTTGCCCTCACCGAGCTTCAGGTTCATATAACTGGCTGTGCCGTCACCAATCAGCAAGCCGATGGCGATGGCCAACTGTGTCAGCGGGAAAATCACATTCGTCGCGCCGTTTCCGAGATAGCCGACACCGTTTCCGATGAATATCTGATCCACCATGTTATAGAGCGCGTTCAGAACCAGGGAGATCACGCTGGGAACAGAAAACATCATCAGAAGTTTTCCGACTTTTTCATGTTCATATTTTTGTTCAAGCGTTTCCATATTTTCCTCCGATTATTATAACTAATTAGAAATCTAACTTTATACCCAAATTGAAAACCTTTCGCGTACAGCTAAAGGTTTTCAATCATCTTTTTTGTGATCTCCAGCCATTGTGCCTGGTCTTGCTTCGAAATGCCACGCAGCAATCGATCTTCCAAATCCTGCACATCGCGCAAGACCTTTTCCCGGTTCTGCTGTGCCTTTTCACTGGGAACGATTTTTTTCAGACGCCCATCGTAGGATACGGGGACACGGCTGATAAGCCCGTCCTGCTCCAGCTTTTTGACAAGGGCGCTGGCAGACGGCGGACGCAAGCCAAATTCATCCTCCAAATCCTTTTGAAACAGCTCGCTGTCATCATGTGCGAGGATAAAATGCAGCGCCTTTCCCTCTGTTCCGCTGTATTGTCCCCGGAAGGACAGCGCGTCGATCTCTCTGCGCAAACGGTTTGCAAGAATACCGATATATCTAGAAGCGTGTTCGTCTTTGACCATGGTCACTCTCCAAACTAATTAGTTTTCTATGTTTCTGAGAACAGTATAATATATTGTCCGTAAATGTCAAGGGCTTTTTGCATCTCCGGGCCTGCTTTTGCTCGTTTTATGCGCAGATCAATCCGTATGCACATCCATCTGCGGGTAGGGGATGGTGAAGCCGGCTTCCAGGAAGCGGCGGCGGATGTGGCCCAGGGTGCGGCGGCGGACGGCGTTTTGCACCGTGGGCTTGGCTCGGAGGCCCAAGAGATAGTTCACCGACCAATCCCCCAGCTTGGAAAGTCCAAGGAAGTTACAACCCTCCACATCCGGCAGTTGGGCGATCTCGCCGGCAAGCTGCTGCAAAAAGGACTCGATGGCGTTGGGGTCGTCGCCATAGGAGGTGGCTACCGTGAGGAAAATGTCGTCGCTGACCCGGGCCACCTGGAAAATATTTCGGTTGGAAATGGTGATGATATTATTGGTGTCCAGGTCCCGCAGCTTCGTAGCCCGGAGGGAAAACTGCACTACTTCGCCTGTCACATCACCGTATTTCACCACATCGCCCACGGCAAAAAACTCCCCGGTGAGGATGTTCGTGCCCATGATCACATCCTTGAGCAGGTCCTGGAGCGCCAGGCCCACGATGGCGCCGATGATTCCGAGGCCCGCTATCAGGGACGACACATTCACCCCGTGGACTTGCAGCACCAGGATCAGCGCCAGCAACACCAGCAGCCCCCGGACGAAGTTCAGCGCCAGGGCCAGGTAGGTCTGGCGGCGGCCTGTGAGGGCGTTGTCCGAGGTGATCTTCTCCGTGAAGCGGTGGATCAAGTGCCGCAACAGCAGCCAGCACACCAGGGCGGCGACCACGATGCAGAGGCTGAAAATGAACTTGTAGGAGCCGAGATAGGCCAAAATTCGTTCCATGAGGCACCTCAAAAGAATTTTTTATCAGTATAGCACAGCCACCCGCCCTTTGCAACGAGGATTTTTGGGGCAAAAACAGGCGAAAAATCGGCGCTGCGGGCTTTACTTTGCGGCCCGGAACGGTATATAATGACTATAATTCGACAGAAATAGGAGGTGCGGGGATGTTTTGCGCGACGCAGGCGGTGACCCGGGCGGGGCTTCGGGAAAACGAGGACACCGTGTGGGCCCAGCGGGAGTTTTTATTCGTCATCGACGGGGCCACGGGCCTCAGCGGTGAGAACTATATGGACCCGGTCAGCGACGCCCGGTGGTTCGCCGGGATCACGGCGCAGCTTTTGCGGGAGACGCTCTCGGAAAACGCGGCTTTGCCGGACCTCCTGAGCACCGCCATGGACCGGGTACTGCGCCAGTGGCGGGGGCCGGAGACGGCCATGCCCACGGCGTCCATCGCCATTTGGCGCTGCCGGGGCGAGCGGCTGGAGCTGCTGCAATTGGGCGACTGCACCGCCTCCGCTGCGATGGCGAACGGCTCCGTGCGGGTCTGGGAGGACAAGGCCCTGGCAGCTCTGGACGGGGCGGCCCTCTTCCAAATGCAGACCCATTGCCGGGCTACCGGCTGCACCATGGAGGAGGCCCGGGCGTGGATCACCCCGGTGCTGCAAGAGCACCGTGCCCTGCACAACACCCCCGGGGGCTACTGGACCCTGGACCCCACCGGGGCGGGCATCAGCCGGGCAAGGCTGGTGGAGCTGCCCATAGCGGCGTGCCGGTCCGTTTGCGCCTGGTCCGACGGGTTCGCCCAGTTAAGCCAGTTCGTGCCGGAGTGGACCCCGGCGGTGCTTCATAAGCAGGTTTTGACCCAGGGGGCCCAAAGCCTCATGGATATTTTATATGAAAAGCAGGAGCAGGACCGGGCTATGCTGGCCGTGCCCCGGTTCAAGCGGCGGGACGACACCAGCACCGTGGCGGCGCAGATCGAGGAGGAGAGACTATGAGCCTTTTGGAGAACAAGACCCAGCGTTTTCATTCCCTGCGCGTACCTTTGGACAATCGGGTGGATTACGGCAAATACACCATTTGGAGCAAGGTGAGAGACTGGATCTGGATGATCGAGTTCATCTTGTTCGTGTGCTCCATCGTCAGCTTTGTGCTGGACATTTTCAGCCTCATTGACGGCAGCCTTTGGTATCGGGTAGGCTATGTGACGACCTTTCTCCTGTCGTGCCTGCTGAAGCTGGTGAGCACAGCGAAGAACTATGAGGACCGCTTCACCCACCAGGAGCCCATCGAGGATTTTTATAAGGAGGTTGCGCCGCCTGATAAGGACTGGGAAGCCTTGGACCTGAACATGGGCGGCGGAAAAACGGAGCGGGTATTTCACTGCTCGGAAATCGACGATTGGCTGCGGGGGCCTAAGGAGATCGGGCTGGTAGAGAATAAAGCTGCCGGGAAAAGGCTCAGGGACCTGATTCGGAACCATGAGAGATGGCACGAGGTATATGCGCCGTTTCTGCGGGATAAGCACCGGGAGGCCCTGTACACCGGCAAGCAGTTTTATAATGAGAAAAAATACGGCGTTTCCGCGGAGCTGGTTGTCGATCAGCCGGTGCAGGTACATAAGACCTGCTATTTTGACTCCTACCTCACCAATATCATTCCCGGCAAGCGCCTTTTGCGCAACCGGGATGATGCGCCGGTAGCGGAGGTTTCTAAGTCTAATCAGATGCCCTATGTGACGAGCCATGGAGGCCGAAAGCTGCGAAAAATAGGCGACTATGTTATGGCCAATGAGCCGGGGGTGAGCACCCTGTGCTTTTTGGATAACGACCATATCATACTTTGGATGCAGAACCGTTTGGCCCAGTGCAGCACGGGCCAACTGGTGGCCAGCGGCAGCGGCTCGGCCAACTGGGAGGACTGCAAGGACTGCTTTGGCGACCCGGACGGTCTGCGCGAGGCCGTGATCAACGGCATGAACCGGGAGCTGTGGGAGGAGTCCGTGGGCAAACGCGGCGTTGATGACCAGAAATTTAAGGCTTGCCTGACCACCAGGATCACCGGCTATTTCCGCTGGCTGTCGAAAGCGGGAAAGTCCGAGTTTGTGGGCATCAGCCGCCTGGACCGGGATAAGGACATCGGATCCATGACGAGCTTTCTGGTGCCGGAGGAGTCGGAGGTGCTGGACGGCGAGATGATCTCGGCAGATAATATGCGGGTGCTGAAGGAAGAACTGAACGACCGCCTGGGCAAAATCATAATCGAGGCGGAAACTGAACATACCGACTCCGGTGCAGGCGAGCACACCTATTCCGTCTCCTGCACCATGGCCATGCTGGCTTTGCAGGAGGTGTGCCAGGCGTATTGCGTGGACTGTAAAAGAAAAAAACCTGATAAGAAGTGCCAAGAGTGCGGCCAGAAGCCCTACGATGTCCTGTTTGAGAAGCAGAACGGCGCAGAAAAACAAGGTACATAAGAGGTTACAAAAATGTCTGTGAGAAGAGCGGAAGTGCTGATGGCGGCGGTGATTATCGCCCGCAGCACATCCTTCGTGTTCAACAAAATGGGCCTGGGCACCATGAGCGCGTTCAATATGCTGGCGGTGCGGTTTCTGCTGGCCTTTGTGCTCCTGGCGGCCCTGTTCGGAAAGAAGTTAATAAAGGGATTAAACCGCCGCACGGTGGCCGGGGGCGCTTTGGTGGGCTTCATTTTTTTCCTGGTCATGAGCTGTGAAATGCTGTCGCTGAAAACAGTAAACTCCGGCACGGTGTCCCTGCTGGAGAATTTGGCTATCATCCTCGTGCCGCTGCTGGAGTCGGCCCTGCACCGCAAGGCCCTAAAGCCCCTAAGCCTGCTGTGCGCCGCCATTGCCGTGGGGGGCGTGGCCCTGCTGACCATGGAGGGCGGCGGCTTCCACCTGGGCAGGGGGGAGTGCATCGCGCTGCTGTCGGCCTTTCTCTATGCCGTGGGCATCATCGCCATCGACCGCACCAGCCACAAGGCCGATGGCTTTGAACTGGGGGTGCTGGAAGTGGGCTTTTTGGGCCTGTTCGCCCTGATTGCCTCCTTTCTCTTTGAGTTGCCCCGGCTGCCCCAGACGAGCGGCGAGTGGGGCATCATCCTGGCCCTGGCGGTGGTGTGTACCGGCTTTGGCTATACCCTCCAGCCCGTGGCCCAGAGCCGCATCAGCGCCGACCGAGCCAGCCTGTTCTGCGCCCTGAGCCCAGCCTTTGCCACCATTTTTGGGGCCGTGCTGCTGCGGGAGCGGGTGACGGCTTGGGGCTATGTGGGCATCATTCTGATTTTGGGGAGCATCCTGCTGCCCAACCTGGCGGGCCTGGGGAAAAAGCAGGTAAAGATCGTGCTGTTTGATATGGATGGCACGCTGCTGGACACCCTGGAGGACCTGAAGGACTCGGTAAACCACGTGCTCACGGCCCACGGCTACCCGGCCCGGACATTGGAGGAGGTGCGCGCATTTGTGGGAAATGGCGCGGCTAAGCTCCTGCGCCGGGCCCTGCCGGAGACGGTGGGGGAGGAGGAATTCGCCGCCCTGCTGACGGAGTACAAGGCCTGGTATCAGGCCCACAACTGCGTTAAGACCCGGCCCTATCCGGGCATCCCGGAGCTGCTTCAAAAGCTGCAAAAATCGGGGGCGCAGGTGGCTATCGTCTCCAATAAGCCCGACCCCACCACCAAGGCCCTGGCCGCAAAATTCTTCCCCGGCGTGCCCGCCTTCGGCCAGCGGGACGACCTGCCGCCCAAGCCTGCGCCGGACCTGGTGTATCACGCCCTGAAAGAGCTGGGCCGGACCAAAGACGGGGCTGTGTATGTAGGTGACAGCGAGGTGGATATTCTCACGGGGAAAAACGCGGAGCTGCCGGTTTTCAGCGTGTGCTGGGGCTTTCGCAGCCGGGAGCTTCTCCGGGAGAGCGGCGCGGTACACATAGCGGAAAATGCCGCCCAACTTCAAAAAATGCTGGTCCCGAAGGATTGACAAACGGAAAAAACCGTGCTATATTGACTTTTATATTAGGAAAAGGCATCGACGAGGACGCCGCCTGCCAGAACCTTCAGAGAGCGCTTCATTTGGCTGTGAGGAGCGCAGCGGAAGGCAGATCGGTACCGCCTCCGAGCCGCCCACCCAACGGGGTCATCCCTCAGTAGGCCGGGCCGGGCTCTCCCGTTACAGAGATCACGAGCGACGGAAATTTTTCCGTAAGCAGGGTGGAACCGTGGTGTAAAAATTTTTACCTCACCCCTGAATTTTGTCAGGGGTGAGGTTTTTGTCACCCCAAGAAAGGAGAACATCATGAGCGAAGAAAACATCTACACCTTTGAAAACAAGGACTACCGCCGCACCTATTGGCACACCTGCTCCCACGTGCTGGCCCAGGCCGTGAAGCGCCTGTACCCGGAGGTAAAGCTGGCCATCGGCCCGTCCATCGAGGGCGGCTTCTACTACGACTTCGACGCCCCCTTCAACTTCACCCAGGAGCACCTGGACGCCCTGGAGGCGGAGATGCGCAAGATCTGCAAGGAAAAGCTGAAGCTGGAGCGCTTCGAGCTGCCCCGGGAGGAGGCCATTGCCTTCATGCAGGAGAAGGAGGAGCCCTATAAAGTCGAGCTGATCAACGACCTGCCAGCCGACGCCCACATCTCTTTTTATAAGCAGGGCGAGTTCGTGGACCTGTGCGCAGGCCCCCATCTGGACTCCACCGGCCGCATCAAGGGCAACGCCATTAAGCTGACCCAGTGCTGCGGCGCCTACTGGCGCGGCGACAGCAACCGCAAGATGCTCCAGCGTATCTACGCCGTGGCCTTTCCCAAGAAGGAGGAGCTGGACGAGTACCTGAAGCAGCGGGAGGAGGCCCTCAAGCGCGACCACAATAAGGTGGGCCGTGACCTGGAGTATTTCACCACCGTGGACTATATCGGCCAGGGCCTGCCCATTCTGCTGCCCAAGGGCGCCCGTGTCATCCAGCTTTTGCAGCGCTGGGTGGAGGACACCGAGCAAAAGCGCGGCTACCTGCTGACCAAGACCCCCCTGATGGCAAAGCGTGAGCTTTATAAAATTTCCGGCCACTGGGATCACTACCTGGACGGTATGTTCGTGCTGGGCGACCCCCACGATGAAACCAAAGAGTGCTTCGCTCTGCGGCCTATGACCTGCCCCTTCCAGTACCAGGTGTACCTGAACCGCCAGCGGTCTTACCGCGACCTGCCCATGCGCCTGGGCGAGACCTCCACCCTGTTCCGCAATGAGGATTCCGGCGAGATGCACGGCCTTATCCGCGTGCGCCAGTTCACCATCTCTGAGGGCCATCTGGTGCTGCGCCCGGATCAGTTGGAGGAGGAGTTCAAGGGCTGCCTGGAGCTGGCTAAGTACTGCCTGGGCACCGTGGGTCTGCTGGATAAGTGTACCTTCCGCTTCTCCCAGTGGGACCCCGCCAACCCCAACAACAAGTACGAGGGCACCAAGGAGCAGTGGGACGAGGCCCAGCGCGTCATGGGTCAGATCTTGGACGACCTGGATGTGAAGTACGAGGTCGGCATCGATGAGGCCGCCTTCTACGGCCCCAAGCTGGACATTCAGTATAAGAATGTGTTCGGCAAGGAGGACACCCTGGTCACCATCCAGATCGACATGCTCCTGGCCCAGCGCTTCGGCATGTACTATATCGACGAGAACGGCGAGAAGGCCCTGCCGTACATCATCCACCGCACCTCCCTGGGCTGCTACGAGCGCACCCTGGCCTACCTCCTGGAGGAGTACGCCGGCGCTCTGCCCACCTGGATGGCCCCCGAGCAGGTGCGCTTCCTGCCCGTCACCGACCGCGCCGCCGACTACTGCGCCGACGCCGCCAAGACCCTGGAGGCACAGGGCTTCCGGGCAGAGGTGGACTATCGCAACGAGAAGATCGGCAAGAAGATCCGCGACGCGCAGGTGGAAAAAGTGCCCTACATGGTGGTGGTCGGCGACCGCGACATGGAAAACGGCACCGTTTCCCCCCGCCACCGCGCCGACGGCGACCTGGGCGCCATGTCCCTGGAGGACTTCACCGCCCTGCTCCGCGATGTGGTGGACAGCAAGGCCAAAAAATAAAAAATCAAATCATGAACATTCCGAGCGCCTCTTTTTGGGCGCTCGGAGTTTTTGTGAGGAAAAACCTCCGTAGAGGCGGGGTTCTACCCCGCCCGTCCGACAACCACCGCACCCCTTGTTACAATTCCGTAGGGGCCGGCGTCCCCGACGGCCCGAACCGGGCTTGCACTGCACCTCATACGACGCATCGCGGCGGCGTGAGGGCACGCCGCCCTACGCAATCATTATGACCGCCTCCGTAGGGGCGACCCTTGCGGTCGCCCGCGGGCGGGGGAGAACCCCGCCCCTACGGGTGGAAAGAGGTGCGGTAAAACGGGCCGTCGAGGACACCGGCCCTTACGAAAACGGTTGTGTATCGTGGAGGAAGCGGGCGACCGCAAGGGGCGCCCCTACGAAAAATTTTGTAGGGCGGGGCCCGTGTGCCTCACCGCGTGGGCTTCCCGCAAAAAAACAGGAGACGGCGAACCGTCTCCTGCGTGGTTTTTCAAACCGTTTCTATAGCTTAGTAGCTGCCCAGGTCGGCGGACTTGTCGCCTTCGGGGTCGGTGCCGAACTCGTAGTCGTTGCCGGGCAGGATGGCGTTGAGCAGGACGCCAGCCAGGGCCGCGATGGCCAGGCCCGTGAGGGTGATGTCCGCGCTGCCTACGGTGAAGGTGATGCCGCCGGTGGAGCTGAAGCCCAGGCCGCTGACGAAGATAATCGCCGCGATGATCAGGTTCCTGGATTTGGTCAGATCCACCTTGTTCTCCACCACATTGCGCACACCCACAGCGGAAATCATACCGTAGAGCACGAAGCTGACGCCGCCCACGATGGCGGTGGGGATGGAGTTCACCAGCGCGTCGAACTTGGGGGAGAAGGAGAGGATGATGGCGTAGAGAGCGGCCAGACGGATGACCCGGGGGTCATAGACGCGGCTGAGAGCCAGCACGCCGGTGTTCTCGCCGTAGGTGGTGTTGGCAGGGCCGCCGAACATACCGGCCATCGCCGTGGCCAGGCCGTCGCCCACCAGCGTACGGTGCAGGCCGGGGTCTGCGATGAAGTTCCTGCCGGTGGTGGAGGAGATGGCGGAGATGTCGCCGATGTGCTCCATCATGGCGGCGATGGCGATGGGGGCCATGACCAGGATGGAGGTCAAGTCAAACTTGGCAAAGACGAACTGCTGCAGGCCCACCAGATCGGCGCTCTTGACGGAGGCGAAGCTGATAAGCGGGTGCATGACGCCCTCCGCGTCCGGGAGCTGCGCGCCGCAGGCGGTGGCGATGAGGGCCACTACATAGCTGCCCACCACGCCCAGCAGGATGGGGATGATCTTGATCATGCCCTTGCCCCAGATGTTGGCCACGATGATGATGGCGATGGCCACCAGGGCCAGCCACCAGCAGGTAGAGGCGTTGGTGATGGCGGTGCCGGAGAGATTCAGACCGATGAGGATGATGATGGGGCCGGTGACGATGGGCGGGAAGAAGCGCATGACTTTTTTTGCACCCACCAGCTTAAACAGCAGTGCCAGCACCAGGTACAGAAGACCGGCAACCACCACGCCGCCCAGGGCGTATGACAGCTTTTCCGTGCTGCTCATGCCGGCGTACTTGCCGACATCGAGATTGGCCACCGCCTCGAAGCCGCCCAGGAAGGCGAAGGACGAGCCCAGGAACGCGGGCACCTTAAAGCGGGTGCACAGGTGGAAGAACAGCGTGCCTAAGCCGGCAAAGAGCAGCGTTGTCTGAATGGACAGGGGCAGGCCGTAGTTGGTGACCAGGATGGGCACCAGCACCGTGGCACCGAACATGGCAAACAGATGCTGCAGACCCAACAGCAGCATACGGGGGGTGCCCAGGGTACGGGCGTCGTAGACCGCCTCCTGGCCCAGGTTAAGATTTTTCTTCATTGTTTGATCTCCTCTCTTGCTTTGATTTTATGACAATTTTATTTGCAAACGGATAAAAAAATTGGCCGGTAAAAATACCGGCCAAAAATGAAATATAGAAATAAAAACAGCGGCGGCAACAGTCGGGCATTTCTTTTTAACAGCGGAAAAGGTCATGTCGTCGCCTCCTTTCAAATTTCATCCTGTTCATTATACGGCGGCGAAAACCAAAAGGCAATTAGGAGTAAAACCAATTCTGCGAGAGAATTTTTTTTATTTTTTGTCGAAAAGGACCGACAGCTTGGGCAATAGCACCGTCGCCACGGCGATTTTCAGAGCGTCCCCGGGGAGGAAAAGGAGCATCCCGTCCCGCAGCAGCCGCCCCAGGCTCCAGCTCTTGCCCAGGTACACATTGAGAATGAGCCCCATGTGCGGCAGCCCCACGGCGTAGAGCACCGCCAGACCCGCCACACAGGCGAGTATAATGTGCCCCGGCTTGCGGCTTTTCCGCGTGATAAGCCCCATGACCAGCGCCGAGGGAATCAGTCCCAGCAGAAACCCGAAGGTGGGCTGGAGCACATAGGAAAAGCCACCGCCCAGCGTGAAAATGGGCAGCCCCACCAGGCCCAGCAGCACATAAACCCCCTGGCTGGCCGCACCCCACCAGGGCCCCAGCAGGCACCCGGCCATGGCCGTGAAGAAAAATTGCAGGGTGATGGAGGACGCCCCCAGGGGGATCTTGATGAACGCCCCCACCGCCGTCAGCGCCGCCATCAGCGCCGTCCGTGCCAGCATTTTTGTGTTTCGACTCATAGTTGTAAACCTCGCAGAGATAAATTTGTGTTTACAATACAGAAAAAATGAAAACTTGTCAATCCTTTAATATAAATTTGGTTTACAATTTCAGATTACGGTGGTACACTATGGTATCATTTGGAGCGGAGGAAACGAAGATGAGTCAGCAGCGCGTGTGCCGGGCCTTGCAGGAGGCCGGGGGCTACCTCTCCGGCCAGGAGCTGAGCCGGGACCTGGGCATCAGCCGGGCCGCCGTGTGGAAGGCGGTGGAGGCTCTGCGCCGCCAGGGCTACGCCATCGAGGCCCGCACGGGCCGGGGCTACCGGCTTATAGGCGCGCCGGACCTCCTCTCCCACGAGGCCGTGGAGCGGTACTTGACCCGGCCCCGGGACGATTTTCAGGTGCTCTCCGAGACGGACTCCACCAACTCCGCCTGCCGCCGCCTGGCCCTGGAGGGCGCCACCGACGGCACGGCGGTGCTGGCCGACTGCCAGACGGCGGGCCGGGGCAGGCGTGGCCGCAGCTTCCAGTCCCCGGCGGGGAAGGGGCTGTTTTTCTCCATTCTGTGGCGGCCTGACTGCCAGCCGGAGCAGCTTCTGCCCCTGACGGCTCTCAGCGCCGTGGCCGCCTGCCGGGCCATCCGCCGGGTGACCGGGGCCGAGACGCAGATCAAGTGGCCCAACGACCTGGTGCTCGCGGGCCGGAAGCTGGCGGGCATCCTCACGGAGATGGCCCTGGAGGGGGAGAGCGGCCATGTGTCCCATGTGGTTGTGGGCATCGGCATCAATGTCCACCAGCAGCCGGAGGATTTCGCCGGAGAAGTGGCGGACATCGCCACCTCCCTGGACCTGGCCCTGGGCGAGAGCGTCTGCCGGGCCCAACTGGCGGCGGCCCTGCTGGAGGAGATGGATCTCCTGCGCCGGGAGGTGCTGTTTGTCCCGGAAAAGTGGCTGGCAGACTACCGCTCGGCCTGCCTGAATGTGGGCAAGACCGTGCGCCTGATCCGGGGCGACACCCAGGAGCCGGTGCAGGCCATTGGGATAGACGGGCAATACGGCCTGGTGGTGCGCCACCGGGACGGAACCGAGGAAACCGTGCGCAGCGGCGAGGTGTCGGTGCGCGGACTTTATGGATATACGGAGTGATACTATGCTGAAAGAACTTTGGGAACTGTTTTATACCTTCGCCAAGGTGGGCGTCATGACCTTTGGCGGGGGCTACGCCATGCTGCCCATTTTGCAGCGTGAGGTGGTGGAGAAAAAAGGCTGGGCCACGGATGAGGAGCTGACGGATTATTTCGCCATCGGCCAGTGTACCCCGGGGGTCATCGCCGTGAACACCGCCACCTTCACCGGCCAAAAGTGCCGGGGTGTGGCCGGGGGCATCGTGGCTACCTTGGGTGTGGTGTTCCCGTCCTTTGTCATCATTTCCTGCCTGGCTAAGGTCATCAACACCTACGCCCACCTGACCTGGGTGCAGCACGCCTTCGCGGGCATCCGCGTGTGCGTGTGCGTGCTGATCTTCAACGCCGTGCTGAAGCTCATCAAGGGCGCGCTGAAGGACGCCTGGTGCTGGGGCATTTTCGGGATCATTTTGGTGCTGTCCTTCGTGATAGATGTGTCGCCCATCCTCTATGTGCTGGCGGCGGGCCTGGCGGGCGTGGTGCTCCAGGCCGTGAAAGGGAGGGAGAAGCAATGACATATCTGCTGCTGTTTTACGAATATTTCAAGACCGGCCTGTTCGCCGTCGGCGGCGGCATGGCCACCCTGCCCTTCCTCTATGATATGTCCGCCCGGCACCCAGAGTGGTTTTCCACAGCGCAGATTGCCGACATGGTGGCTGTGTCCGAGTCCACCCCCGGCCCCCTGGGCGTGAATATGGCCACCTTCGTGGGCTTCCAGGTGGGGGGCATTCCCGGCGCGCTGGTGGCGACCCTGGGCCTGATCACCCCGTCCATCATCGTCATTTTGATCATCGCCGCTTTCCTGCGTAGCTTCCGGGACAGCCGCATTGTCCAAAGCGTGTTCTACGGCCTGCGCCCGGCCTCGGCGGCGATGGTAGCCGCGGCGGGCCTCAGCGTGGCTGGGGTGGCCCTGCTCAACAGCGGCATGACCGGACTGGCTGTGCTGAATTGGAAGGGCATCGCCCTGGCCGCCGTGCTCCTGGTACTTACCCGCTGGGTAAAGCCCACTAAGGGCCTGCACCCGATCCTCTTCATCCTGGCCTCCGCCGTAGTGGGCGTGGTGTTCAATTTCTGAAATAAAAATCCCCCTGTCCGAGACTGAAGTGACCCCAAAAAGTTAGACAATATTTGAAGAAAAAATTGTTCAAGCAACC
>CAVJNL010000006.1:0-46343 GCA_963650985.1 Clostridium sp. CAG:413 | reverse complement strand
CCAGCTTGTTTTGTTGCGCCCATTTTCAGTCTCGCAAATTTTGCGGGACTTTTTTCATTTCAGCTATTGACTTTTGTTTGCAGGACTCCATTTTATTTTGGCTTTGGTTCCTAACCAATATCTCGAGGTCTGTCAGCTCAAAACTCGTGCAATTGGCTCAGTCATATTCTGTTGCCGCAAATCCTCGCAAAATTTGCATTTTCTGAAGTAACTGTTCTCGGTTTTTCTTTTTTAACTCACATTCCCATATCCGCAAGACGGTCCAACCGCGTGCCTCAAATTGGGCAGTGATCGCTTTGTCCCGCTCCACATTATATTCTCGCTTCTTCTGCCAATAGCTCTGGTTGTCCGACGGGCGTGTATTGCGGCAATCATGACCATGCCAAAAGCATCCATCAACAAAGACTGCAATACGCTGTTTTGGAAAAACAAAATCTGGGTGCCCCTTAACTTTATAATTGCGCCGCCATCCTATAACATGCTGCTCTTTAAACACCTCAATCAGCTGCAACTCCGTAGACTTATTCTTTTGGGATTTGATTCGACGCATGATATCAGATCGTTTTTCTTTGCTAAAAACATCGGCCATAGTTATTACTTGGCCTCGAACTCGATGCGAAGACTAGGGTCACTTTCTTTTTCCATGACAATCTGGTTGTAGTTCTCAATAATAGCCCCAAGTTTTGTGTTTCGCTTATCTTCATCAAAGAGGCTGTGCTCATGCACATTCGAAGAGAGAAACTGTTGGACATCCCAAACCTCAACTCGACCCGCAAGGCCAGCATCTTCAATCTGATTTAATGCAGTCTGTACTCGTTCAAAAATCGTGATAATTACAGGGCGATATCCGTTACTGATGTTGGCTTGACACTTATTAATCAGTAAATCTCCAACAGAGGTAGTACAATGAATAATCGTCTTATTGATTACAAAATCTCCACTTCGTGCAGTAGGAGCATCAGCCACAGAGGCACCATGAATTTCAAAAGAGCCTTCAGGCATAATTAGGCAGAGCTTTGCAGCCACCAAATGTTGAAGCACAGTACCCAAATACTGCGTCCCAGGGTTCTGCTTTTGACGCTTCTTCGCCTGTTCAAACAGATCATCTAAATTTGATCCGATGGTTTTCGATGTATCGGCTGTAAGAATAAGAGGTTGGTTTCTGAAATACTCTCGCACTTGTTCAGCCCAAAATGCTTCAATGGCAGCAAGGTCGACAGCTTCTTCAGCGTGCCATCCATTCAAAAAATCAACATATTCAATCATTAATCCCATACTGCCGCGGCTGGTTCGCCCGCCTTCGGCAGAAAGTTGCTGAGTAATGCCATGATCCTTTAGTATTTTCTTCAAATTTCCGCCACCAAGGCCTGCGACCTGCCCCTCTTTCTCAGTTTTGAAATAGTCTGGATTCAAAGGAAATTCTTTTCCACGGACAAGCCGGGTAAGCTGAATCACAACAGAGAGTTTGCCCTTACTAAAGATGTTGTTCTCGGTCTGAAACGCTTTCAGTCTGGTTTCGAAGTCAGTCATCGTATACAGCCTCCGCAATCTTAGTCAAAAATCTTTCACCTATGAATCGGGCAACAGGCATTGCGACTGCGTCGCCCATCGCCTTATAGCCATCATTGTAACTTCCAGGGAGAATGAAGCTGTCTGGAGCCCCCATTAACCGTGCAGCCTCTCGTACCGTTAACAAACGAGCGTGGGTTGTCCCATTTTCCTTGACTACAAGATATTGTTTACTGCTGCCGCCTTCTGGGGTTCTCAAGCAACCAGCAACGCCATCAAAACGCAATTCCAACTGTTGTTCGCCATGTCGAGTTCTACGATATCCAGTAGCATATACGCTATCGTGATCATCAAGTCTTACTTGGTGGCGAGCCGGGACAAGCTTGAGTGCATAATCCTTGTCGAAAGGGACATCGGTCTCGACGATATCTTTAAGTGTACTTTTTCGCCTTGTCGGCTTCACAGTTTTCCACCAAATCCAGTTTGGCAAAGACCGTCCCAATTCGGTGGCGGCTTTGTTGTGAAGCCAGCAGGGCCCGTCGCCAACCAATTCTTCAGGGATTGCTTCTCCGTGCTTAACTGCAATGATAAAAACTCTGGGTCTAGATTGAGGTACAAAGTGAGATGCATTTAGCATAATAGCGCCGCAATCATAGTCTCGCTCTACTAACGCCATGTGGAGAACTCTGTAGTTATCTCCGTTGTTGGTAGAAAGTAAGCCAGCAACATTCTCCAATAGCAGAATCTTAGGCTTTTGGGTCATCTCATCCAGTACTCGAAACCATTCCCATACCAAGCCGCTTCTTGCTGCGTGAATGCCGCCCATAGAGCCGGCAAGGGATAGATCCTGGCACGGAAAACTTGCCCATGACAAGTGTGCAAAGGGCAATTCGGTTCCCTTTACATCTTTAATATCACCCAGTTCAAAATGATCACAGCCTAAATTAGCTTCATATACAGCCGCTTTTTGTTCACTAATATCATTTGCCCATACGGTCGAAAACATTCCTTTTAGACCATATGCAACTAAGCCACTGCCAGCAAAGAACTCATACATAGTCCAAGGTGCAGAGGACAAATCTATAGCGTTTTTTTTATATATGGTGCTCTGAAGCATTATTTTCTTCCCCCAAAATACAATTCTTTCTAGCTGTTTTGCATTTCTGTTTTAATGAATAATCCGCATACGCTTCATTTGTAGTGCCTCTGTGATATAGTTTTAGCGTTTATCGAGGTATAATATTCAATTTCTCATAGGATGTCAGTGCCATCCTATATTCAGTTACAGCCACCATTGGGCAAATGCTCAAATAAGTAATAACGACTTCGTAGCCCGACTAATGAGCAGTATCCGAAGTTTTTTACAACTGATTACCAACATAGACTCCATACTGATACAAAAAAATGCTCTGCCACTTGGCAGAGCATTTGGTACTATTGCAGCCGTACCGCCAAGGTTTATACCACCACATGACAGCGTTGTTTATTATAATAGCATAATCTGTTAGAAAAAGCAAGGAAATAATGAATTCAAGCATTTAGGCGGTATTCCATATGAATTACAAAGCTTTTGGTTTTTAAACTGAGAGGTAGGTGAAACACCAAGTAATCTGAGCTAATATAACAATGCATTATTGCGGAATATATTGGATGTGGGATGGATAATAAGTTATGAGACGAATTAGTTTTAGAAATATTCTCAACATCTAACTCGGCTTTACCAATGTATGTTGCCTATACAGATTTTTAAATTGATTTGTTTTTTGCCATTTTCTCTATGACTTCTTGGAATAAGAGATCTTCAATAACTTGCTGAACTTTGTATTTTATAGTTCTAGCATTTTCACCAGTAGAAAATACTAAGGGGCTTACGGTCGCATATACCATTTCTGGAGTTAGTTTGTCTTCGTATTCGCATTTTCTAGTGGCAATCTCATTCCTTACAATCGCATGTATTGTGTCGCAACCAAAATCATCAAAATGAATCATTTTGTCAATGCGATAAAAAATCGGAAGACCGAGTTGCTTTTTCATTTCATCCTCAGTTTGATAATTAGATGTTAGAATAATTACAACGCCAGATATATCGGCATCATATGTTGCATCCTTGAAAAGAGTATTATCAAACAGCGTATAGAATGCTGAGAAAAAATGTTCCGGACACTTGTCCAACTCATCAAAAAATATTAAATTTGACTCGCGTTCAAGCAGGTCAAAACCAAGACTTTTGCGATTGGGGGCATCTCCAAAAAAATACTCAGAATAATTGTTGTTTTTAAACATCGACAAATGTTTTTCTAAGTACTTGCCATCAAAGAATTTTTGAGAAATCTCCCTTACTAGTTCGGTTTTACCTAGACTACTGTTGCCATACAACATTATCACATAGGGCTTTTCTCGTTTAACAGTCGTTAAATACCATAGACTTTTGCTTATTTCTGCAATTGCATTTTCCTGCCCGAATAAGTTCGATGATATGCTTGCGATATTCTCGATAAATTTTTGGGAATCACGCTTTATTTCATATTTTTCTAGTTTAACATCCAAGTCAATCAGTAAACGCTCAAATTGATCTTCTAGGTATTTTTTAAGAACACGGGGTGGATTATGGATGTAAATTTCTGCATCATCGGTCGTTAAGTCCTCAATCAAGGGACCTAGACGATCGTGCGCCGCCTCAATAATTCCGTGATAATTGTCGTTTTTTACAATCAATGTATTTGCGTGCTGATTGAAGGCGTATCGACTCTGTTTTGCTGCATCCGAAAGCCTTACAAGCTCAAGAAAAGTAGCCACCTCGTCATTTTTAGAAAAAATCGGAAGAGAGGCATCAAAATAAGCTTTTGAACCTATTATTATATGATATTTCCGCTTATCATCCATTTGATGCCTCCGAAGAAACACAGGCATATAGAACATCGTAAAGTATTACTTGATCAGTTTCTTTCTGAGTATCTGTAGTGTGGGCTTTGCCCTTGGCTTTTATTTCTGATGGATACAAATCAGCTAAAGTTTGAGCCTTTTCAGCGGTTGATATTAAGCGCTCCATTTTACTTATCTCCTGGATAAAATCAAAACGCGTTTTATTAAAACTTCCCACGGGTATGCAATATAGCACCATGGTTGTTGTAAGTAAATCATTCCGCTTATAGTTGCTTACAAATGCTGAATTATTAAAGCGGACATAGCGGTTTTCATCCACCTTGTAAGTGTCGTATCCATCATAGCTGTCCATCACTGTTTTGAATTCCTTTGTATCTAAACCATCAACTCCGCCTTTGATGATTTTAAGATATCCTCCAGCAACTCTAAGTGATGTTGAAGAATTTTCAATATCAGAAAGCTGGATATTGGGGATAGAAACAAGAAGTGGTTTCAGCTTTTCAAATTCTGAGATTTCAGTTGATGATATAGTTGTTGTGCTATCTCTTTTGATAATATACGATGCATCAATTCTACCGGTAAACAGAAAGGAAATTCGTGAAACTAGGGGAACTTCCAACTTCAATTTTGCTGATGCCTCCGTGGCAATAGAGGCTTGAGTTTGAGCTGTAGAAGACACATCGGTTACTGTTGACAGTGCCCCATGCTCTCTTTCCTGCAAAATATTGCGTATTGTCTCTTTGTCAAAATATATTATCTTATTTATGGCCATTTAATCACCACTTTGCGCAAATATTACTCATTGCCAGCAGATTTGTTGTTTTTATGATTCCATCATATAGTATGGAGGGGGCAAGTATGGATGTTGTAAAAACTTTTGAAACAGATATAAAGCATAATCGGTAAGCATTGGGCATTTTCTAAGAAATCTTTGCTAAGGAGTGTGAGCCTTAGCGAACGATGATAAGGAACATAGCTTTACCATCAACGCCTACAATACAAAATTAAGCCTGTGTGTTGTTGACCGCAGTAGTTTCTGCTTCGGACAGCTCTTCCCAATCTTCTAGATTCCCGCATCTACGAAGATAATCATGGCCACCATCCACGGCGCATGAACCGCAACTACAAAACTTAAAATCATGGACTGTTTTACTTTCAATGATATCTCCACATTTTATACATTTAATTACATTTCTAATAATTCTCGACATAATCCTTCCCTCTTTAGTGCGTTCCCGTAGTAGCGTTATGTAAAATAATCTACCGTGTGGCAGAGCATTTAGCCCGTTAAAGCCATGATACCAAGGAGAGTTACAACGCCTCAGAATGTTGTTTATTATAATAGCATATTCTGGCGATAAAAGCAAGAATATGATAGAATATCACAAATTTTATATTTTGTTGTACTTGAAGTTTTCTATACCCAGATTGGAATTTTTGTGATATTATATAAGAATACTAATAGAAGGACTCGTGTAGCATATCGAAAGAACTTTTAAGATGCATTTGACGCTTATCCTCAACAGTGAGGATTACCAGATTTAATCGAAAGCTTTATCAAGATACATCGGGGTCGGATAATGGCCAATTTAATTATTTTAGTGAGGAACTAAACTTATGATGGATAGAATTATTTCAGCATATCGAGCGCAAATATACGATTGGAACATTAACCAACTGAAGAGACTCCTAAGAGAAAAGTGGAAATTCATTTCAATTGCGATAGTTCTTCTCCTGTGCCCATTGGTCATATATGCAATAGGAGTTGTAAAGAATTCTTCCATTATTGTGCTGGTGGCTTTTTTGGTTGAAGGAATACTAATTTGGATTCTTGATCGATACGCTGTGAAACACCATGCGGCTTTTCTGCAAAGCAGACAGGGACATCTCAAGGAAACTGAAAGGTTTTTGAGAGAAGTAATTCCAAATGTGAATCTATTTCAGAAAGAAAAGATTGAAGAACTCATCAATCGGCTGTCAGACCGTATTGACCAAGAAGCCCCTTTTAAGAACTTCTTGAAAGGCTGGGGGAGTTTTGCTAAAACTATTGTTCTCCCAATTGTTGCATATGTGGCAGGCGTGTATGCTCCTAATCTTGGAGAAATATCGTTCAATGTTATTGCATCACATGCAGTTTTTATCATTATATTTTTGAGTATTGTTTGGATGGTGTGGCTCGGTTTATCTAGCATTTTGAAAAGCATTTTTTGCAGAGATTATGATGCCGCAATAGAGCTTTGGAAAGATTTGCTTGATTTAAGGTTGCTAAATTTTTTATCTACCAGCGATTCGAAAAACTGATACGACATTTGCCCTTGCCTTTATCGATCCAATGCTTGAGCTGTATGTCTCACAGAAATATTTTATACATAGCCTCATTAAAGTTATAATCATGTAGGCTAAAACGATTCCCGCTGGGTACAGGCGAAAGTTCACCGAAAGGAGCAACTGACATGGATAAAGAGCGTATGGCAGAGTTAGAGAAAATCGAAGTTCATGGTGCCGAGAACGGCTGGGTTGCCCCGATGACAGAGGAAGACAGGGAGTTCTTTGCATATTTTCGCTCGGTGTTTAAGCGCTACAATATTTCGCCCTCAAAGGCAACACGGCTGGAATATGATTTTGTGACACGAGTTGCGGAGAGTGAGTTTTATCTCCAGAAGGCAAATGCATGAGGGTATTCTTTGTTTACGGCACCGCAAATATTGCGCCGCCATTCTCACAGAAACCACTTGCATAACCGCCTCCACAGAGTTACAATACAGACCACACAGAAACGAGAAACGCTTCCCATCCGGCACCGGTGAACTTTCACCAAAAATCTGGCGGGAAGCGTTTTTGACCACATAGATTACCACAGACGGTGCTGGAACACTCGGAAACAGTGGAGATAAGAGCGCCAAAGAGTAAGTGAAACAAATAGGAAACGGCTAAAAACCGCTGTAAACGAGTGGAAAAAGTATTCCCGATAAGTTTGGGACTAAGAACCTCGGAGTTCGAGCTCCACCGCTATGCTGACCCCCCATCCATCCTAAAACTCTGATACATATCCCAGCAGGGAGAAGTCGTAGCTGTAATAATTCTGCGAGTAGTCGATGCGGCAGGCCAGGGTCTAGCTCTCCTGTTGACGCTGGGCATAATAAATGCGGGTCATGTCTCGAACGGTGTTCCAGGCGGGGTCGTCGGCGGTGGCGGGCTTGTTGATGACCTGGCGGATGCCGGTGTAATAGAACTGGTAGAAGGTCCAGGCATCGGTGACATCCCAGTTGCCCAGGGGGGCATCCATGTCGGACTGCTGGGCCATGGGCTTTGGGAGGGCCAGGCCGAAAATGCTGTTGTCCTCGGCATCCTTGAGGTCATAGGCCGGTGCAGAGGTGTTGCCGCCGTTGCCGGAGGAGCCGGTGCTGGGGTAATGGTCCATGTCGTTCTTGGGGAAATAGTAGATACCGCAGTCGGCCAGGAACGCCAGGTCATGCTCACCAATGTACTGGAAGTAGTCGTCCAGGGTGGTGCCATCAATGCCCAACTCGACTTTGTCCCTGTTGACGTTGGAGTTGCCCTCCTGGGCAGAGCCGCTTGCAAACTGAGCGCAGCAGCTTGGGCAGTAATAGTTATATATGCAGCGGACTTTGTTGCCTACCTGCTCTGTGACGCCGGGGATGATGGGCATATAGCCCCTCTCGTCCTCCACATAGTAGGGGACGAATTTGTCGCCGTGGCCGGAACATTTGTAAGTGAGGTTCGGCGTCTTGATGCCGCCATCGTTGAGGCCGTAGTAGTCCTCCATCAGCACCGTTGTGCCGCTGGGACGGGCGTAGGCCGTGGCGGGCAGGAGCAGCGCCGTCAGCAGCAGCGCCGGCACACCCGCCAGCACACGGGGGAGGGGACGGTGGGTTCGAGTCATAAGCATCTCTCCTTTTCTGTGGGGGGATCTGCCCACCGGAGGGCTCCGGGACGGGCGTGTTATACAGGAAAATGATACCATGTTCCGATGGGGTTATGGGAAAAGATTTCTAAATTGGCAATGGACTCTTTTGAAATTCGGCGTGGGGGACAAAAAATCCCCCGGGCGCGGGGCCCGGGGGAGGGGATGGGGGCTTATTTTTTGAAGCTGTCTTTCAGGGAGACGCTGCGGTTGAAGACCAGGTGGGAGGTCGTGCAGTCGCGGTTATCCATGCAGAAGTAGCCGGTGCGCATGAACTGGAAGGTGGGGGCGTTGGTGCCGGTGCGGTTTTCGCGCTGGTCGAAGGCGGCGGCCACGGCGGCCATGCACTTTTCCACCTTGCAGCCGGTGAGGACGGCGAGGGAATCGGGGTTCAGACAGTCCAGGAAGTTTTTGCCGGGGCCGTTGGGCTGGGCGTCGGAGAAGAGGTTGTCGTACAGGCGCACCTCGGCGTCCAGGCAGTTTTCGGCGTCCACCCAGTGGAGGGT
Source organism: Clostridium sp. CAG:413 (assembly GCA_963650985.1). Taxonomy (GTDB): domain Bacteria; phylum Bacillota; class Clostridia; order Oscillospirales; family Oscillospiraceae; genus Vescimonas. The sequence goes on along the minus strand of CAVJNL010000006.1, from coordinate 37,520 downwards.
CGCACCTTTGACCTTGCGGCCATCGGCGGGGTCGCCACCTCGGGAGTCGGGGTCGTATTCGCAGAGGACTTCGGTGACTTGGCCGTTTTCGTCCTTGACGCAGCCGGTGCATTTCACCAGGTACGCGCCCTTGAGGCGGCACTCGGGGCCATCGGGGTAGAGGCGCTTATACTTGGGAATGGGCTGCTCCAGGAAGTCGTCGGCCTCCATCCACAGGTGACGGCTGAAGGTGATCTCGTGGGTGCCCTGGGCGGGGTCGGTGGGGTTGTTTTCCACCTGGAAGGTCTCGCTCTTGCCCTCGGGGTAGTTGGTAACGGTGAGCTTCACGGGGCGCAGGACGGCCATGGTGCGCTCAGCGGTGGCGTTGAGATCCTCCCGCAGGCAGTGCTCCAGGAAGCCGAACTCCACCACATTGGGGGACTTGGCAACGCCGATGCGCTCGCAGAAGTTGCGGATGGAGGCGGCGGTGTAGCCACGGCGGCGCAGACCGCCCAGGGTTGGCATACGGGGGTCGTCCCAGCCGGAGACGCGGCCCTCCTCCACCAGGGCGCGAAGCTTGCGCTTGGACATGACGGTGTGGTCGATGCCCAGGCGGGCGAACTCGATCTGCCGGGGGTGGGCGGGCAGCTCGCAGTGCTCGATGACCCAGTTATAAAGGGGCCTATGGGCCTCGAACTCCAGGGAGCAGAGACTGTGGGTGATGCCCTCCAAGGCGTCCTGGATGGGGTGGGCGAAGTCATACATGGGGTAGATGCACCACTTGTTGCCCTGGCGGTGGTGGCTCATGTGGTTGATGCGGTAGATGACCGGGTCGCGCATGTTGAAGTTGCCGCTGGCCAGGTCAATCTTGGCGCGGAGGGTCATGGCACCGTTGGGAAACTCCCCGGCGCGCATACGGCGAAACAGGTCCAGGCTCTCCTCAGCGGGACGGTCCCGGTAGGGGGAGACGGCGGGGATGCCGATGTCGCCCCGGTTGGCCTTGAACTCCTCGGGTGTGAGCTGGCACACATAGGCCAGACCCTTTTGGATCAGCAGCTCCGCCTGGCGGTAGTCCTCTTCAAAATAGTCGCTGCCGTAGAAGAAACGGTTGCCCCAGTCGAAACCCAGCCAATGGATGTCCTGCTTGATGGCCTCCACGAACTCCTCGTCCTCCTTGGTGGGGTTGGTGTCATCCATGCGGAGGTTGCAGAGGCCGCCGAACTTCTCGGCGGTGCCGAAGTCGATGCACAGGGCCTTGCAGTGGCCGATGTGCAGGTAGCCGTTGGGCTCCGGCGGGAAACGGGTGTGGACGGTCATGCCCTCATACTGGCCGCCCGGGGCCAGGTCCTCGGTGATGAAATTATAAATAAAGTTGCTGCTTTCGGCGCGCTCCGGCTCGTCGGAGGCGGCGATGACTTTGGTTTCCTCGCTCATATTCGTGCGCTCCTTATGGTGAATTACGGAAATACCTAATTATTATAATGGTTATGAAAAGAAAATGCAAGGGTGGCTTTCAGGTGAGCTCATTTTCCGTTTCAGGTGAGCTCATTTTCCGTGGGGATGTGGCGGGAGAGGGCGGCGTTGCTGAAGCGGCGGTCGCCGGTGAGCTCCCGGACTACGGTGAGACCCGCCGGGAAGCGGAAGGGGGCGTCCTCCCGGGGAAGCTCTATCTCCATGACGGCGTAGTGGGGCCAAAAGGGGTAGAGGTCAATTTCAAAGGTGTAGGGGCCCTCCGGGAGACAGTAGCGGGTCTTATAGATGGTTTGGGTCATGGGGTCCCGGCGGGTGAGGTAGGCTTCGTATTCTTCCAGGGTGATCTCCTCCTCCTGCTCCACGCGGGTGAGGGCGCTGCGGTCTACCTTCACGGTGTGGAAAAAGGACACGCCCTCCGCTCCCTCCCGGCGGCGGACCCGCTCGGTTTGGCGGGGCGGGGAGAGGAGATAGGTCTGCTCCATAGTATAAATGTGCGTGCAGCGGGCTTCCAGCGCCTGCGTGTCGGGGCGGAGAATGAGGAAGCGGCGCTCGATTTCCAAGGGTTCAGGGGCGTTCATAAAATTCCTCCCGTGAATGGCTTACATACAACAATTATATCTGTCCTGTGGGCGGATTGCAAGATGTATTCCTGCGCCATTAATAATCATAACCACCAGTTTACTGGTGGTTATGATTTATTTTAGGCATTGTCACCAAAAGATAGGGCGTCAAACTCGGGGCGGGTCAGCAAGATGTTCAGCGCCTCCAGCAGGGCGTTGGGGGTCAGGTGTTGGGGGAGTGACAGGGCTTGGAGGAGGGCTTGGCGTCTGCCCGTGCTGCCGGGGCCGATGAGGCCCTTTTCCAGCAGATCGGCCTTGGTGATGGGGCTTGTGGCCGGGGCGGCGGTCTCGCCGTCGAAGGTGGCGCCGCTGCGGCGCAGGGCATTTAGGAGAATATCCGGGGTCATGCCCTCCACGCCCAGCTTGCCCTCCTTCCCGGCCTTGCGCTTGCGGCGTTCCTTGCCGGGGATGTCGGGAATGTAGGCCTGCTTCACCTGCTCTTTCGGGATAGCGCCCTTGAGATAGTTGCGGATGACGAAGCCCGCGCCGTCGGGGTCGGTGAGCAGAATGAGGCCCCGCTTTTGGGCCAGGGTGCGGAGAAAGGACAGCTTCTCCCGGTCGTTGAACACGGAAAAGCCCCCGGTCTCCACGATGGTGGCGTCCACCACCTGGGAAAGGATATTTTTGTCGTAGCGGCCCTCCACCACGATGACCTCCCTAATGTGCGGTTTGCTCATTTCTGTGCCAGCTCCATTACAAATTTCGACAGCTCGCCCTCCCGGTCGATGTTCTTTTCGCTCTTCATGCGCCGGTCCAGCACCTGGCAGGCGGTGAGGGAGCGCTTGCACCAGTCATGGTCCACATTCCGGGCCGCTTGCAGCAGGAGCTTTGCGGGGTAGTCGCTGCGCATCTGCCACAGCTCCATGAGCCAAAAGCGGTCCTTGCCGCCGTCTAAGGCCATGCGGGCGGTGTAGAGCCGGCGCAGCTCCTTGCCGATGGCGGCCAGGAGGATAATGGGCTCCGTCTGCATACGCAGCAGGTCCCCCAGCACGGCGGCGGCCCGGTCGTATTTCCCGGCGGTGATGTGGTTGGTCATGTCGAAAATGCGGGCATCCAGCACCGGCTCGGCCACGGCGTCAATGTCGGAAGTGGTAATTTGCTCGCTCTTAGCGTAGGCGGCCACCTTGCTGACTTCACTTATGAGGTTATCCATCATGGTGCCGCAGTAAAAGAGCATATAGTCCGCGGTGGTGAGGTCAATTTGATGGTCCAGGGCGCGGAAGCGCTTTTGCAGCCACCGGACCAGCGCGTCCCGGGACTGGCCCTGGAACTCCACCACCTCCACATTTTTGTCGATGGCGGCGGCCAGCTTTTTCATCTTCCCGTCCCGCTTATAGGGCACGGTGTCGTAGATGAACACGAGGGTGCAGTACTCCGGGATGTCCTCTAAAAGCTCGATGAGCTGGCTGCGCTGGCCCTCGTCCAGCTTGAAAATGTCCCAGTCCGTGACGGTGACCAGGGTGCTGGGGGCCATCATGGGCATGGCCTCCGCCGTGTCGGCAATCTCCTGGACGGTCAGGCGCGGGCCGGAGAGACGGTGAAGGTTAAAATCCTCGCTGCCCTTGGGGATGAGCAGGGCCTGGAGCTGCTGCACATAGGTCTGGCGCAGGTAGCTCTCCTCCCCGTAAAAGAGGTAGGCCCGGGCGGGAGCTTGGGCCTTCAGCGCGGCGCGGAGCCGGTCAAAGGCGGCGTTTTTGGGGGCTTTCTTTTCCGATGCCATAGAGGGTGATTCCTTTCGTCATTGCTTGTGCAGGGTCACGGTGACGCAGCCCTGCCGGTCGGTGCGGTAGACCGTGGCTCCGGCGGCCTCCAGGCGGGAGATGGCCGCGTCGGTGGGGTGGCCGTAGTTGTTGTCACCCACGCTGATGATGGCCGCGTCCGGGGCGATGGCCGAGAGAAACTCCTGCTGGGAGCTATATTTGGAGCCGTGGTGGCCCACCAGGAGCACCTCCACATCCGGGAGGTCATATTTCTGCGTCAGAGCCAGCTCCGTGGGGCCGGACATGTCGCCGGTGATCAGCAGGTCAAAGTCGCCGCTGGTGCAGAGATAGGTGAGACCCTGCTCGTTCATGTCGCCCTGGCCCACGGGCGGGAAGACCGTGACGGTGGCCCGGCTCAGGGGAATTTCGGTTTGCTCCGTGACGAAGATGACTTCGATATTGTGCGCCGCTGCCAGAACCACCAGCTTGTCCCGGACGCCGTATTCGTCCTCCATTTCGGGCAGGTACAGCCTGTCCACGGCCACCCGCTCCAAAAGCTCGGGCAGGCCGTTGGTGTGGTCGGCGTGGTAGTGGGTCACGGCCACGGCGGAAAGGCGCTCCACGCCCATGCTGCCAAGCTGCGAGAGCACCTGCTGGGCGGGCTTTTTATAGCGGTTGCTGCTGCCGCAGTCCACCAAAACAGTGTCATCCCCGGACTGAAGCAGGGTGCTGGCCCCCTGGCCTACATCCACGGCCACCGCCGTCAGGGCGTCGCTGCGAAATTCGCCGGTGCGCAGGGTGATGCAGAGGACCAGGGTCAGCACCGATACGCCCGCTGCCAGGGCGTATTTTCGGGCCCGGTCGCGGCTGAGGATGCACAGGAGGAAGGCGGCATATACAAACACCAGCCACCAGACAAGATAGGGATTGGTGTCGGTGTAGAGGGCGTGGTAGGGGAGGGCACAGGCCATGTGCACGATGAGCAGGAAAATCTTCGTCAGCGCCCAGCAGACATAGCCCAGCACCTGGGCCGCTGGGAGAAACAGGAAGCCCACCAGGACCGTGAGGAACCCGGCCATGAAATTCCAGGAGGCCAGGGGGATGCAGAAAAGGCTGGTCAGCGGCGCTACCGTGGAGAAAACGCAGAAATAATAGGCCGTCAGCGGCACGGTGAACACCATGGCGCCCAGGGTGGAGGAGAGGGTGCTGAGGAGGAAGCGCACGACGGCTTTCGTGAATTTCTTCCGGGGACGGACGCGCCCGGCGAAGAATTTATGGACCCGGGGCGTGACCAGTATCAGGCCCAGCATGGCCCCGAAGCTCAGTTGCAGGCTGACGCTCAGGGCGGCGTAGGGGTTGAACAAGAGAATCAGCATCAGCGCCGCCGCCAGGGAGGTGGGCGGGTCGGCGTCCCGGTTAAACAGCGGGGCCAGCAGCAGGAAAAACTGCATGATGCACGCCCGTATCACTGACGGTGTCAGACCCACCATGAACATATACACCGTCAGCACGGCGATGCCCACCCCGGCCAAAAGCCGCCGCCGCTGGGGGCCCACCAGGAGCGAAAGCAGCGTCAGCAAAAAGGCGCAGTGCAGGCCCGAAACCGCGAACAGGTGGCTCACTCCCGCCTCGGAAAATTGGGCGGAGAGGGAGGAGTCTATATCGGCCCGGTCGCCCAAAAGCTCTGCCCGGAGGATGGCAGCAACGCCTGTGTCCGGCCAGACCTGGGTGATCTTCTCGCTCATGGCCTTGGAAAGCCGCTGAGGGAGGTAGCGCAGGGAACCGGCATCACCCTGGCTCACATCCGGGGCTTCGTTGCAGTACAGCAGGGCGAAAACGCCCCGGGCGGTGAAGGTGCTGATCTCTGTGCCCTTGATAACGGAGGCATCCTGCCAGTAGGCATTGCCCAGGAGCATTTGGCCCGGCTCCAGGTTCTCGGCGGCGGCGCCGCTTATATAGCACACGGCCTTGGCACCCCGGGCGTCGGTGAGGCGCACGGTGACTTTCCAACCGGAGTCGGTGGCCTGGGGCCAGCCGCTCACCGTGGCGGAAAAGAGGTGGTTGCCGCCGCACTTTTCCCGGACGGGCTGGGCCACCAGGTGGGTCCAGCCCCAGCCGTAGACCAACCCCGCCGCCAGGGACAGGGCCACCAGGGCCGCCGTCAGGCGTAGCTTTTTCCTTTGCCGCAGGGCCGGGAGCAGCAGGGCCAGCACGCCCAAAACTGCCAGTGCGCCCGCCGCCCAAAAGACCCACACGCCCTCCGGCAGCAGGCACCACAGCAGCAGCGCCGCAGAAAAGGAAAACGCGATAGCAGCCAAAGTGCGCACGAAATGGACCTCCCCCCAATTAACCTGTCGGAAAATTCCTGCGGAATTTTCTGCCAAAAGGATTGCAGGCTGCTGCGCGCATAATTTTTGCACGGAGCGCAAAAATTCCTTACTTGCAGCCTGAGAAGTATTTTCTCTCACGCGCATGTCGCGAGAGAAAATGATTTCAATTTTTTGCCGCCTACGGGCGACAAACTCTGCGAGGTTTTTTATACCTCATATCTGTGTCGATTATAACAAATACAGCGTGGAATAACAAGAGAAAACAGAAAAACTCCCCCTCTACCGAGGTAGAGAGGGAGGGGATGGCTCGGTCAGCCTTTGGGGATGTCGATGTTGGTGTAGCCGGAGAGCTGGTTGAAAACGGACTGCTTGCCCTCCTCCACGGCGTGGTGGAGCATCTTCATGTCGGGCTGCACATTGTCGGGGCACACCAGGTCGCCGCAGACCTGGTCCATCTCGTAGTTTTCCAAAATGGTCCGGGCGGCGGTGACGCGGGAGCGCAGGGAGCTGTGGCAGTGGGCCGTGAACATTTGCAGCAGGGAGTACCAGGGGCTGCCGTGGCGGCCTGCCATGAGGTAAAGAAGCTGGCGCTTTTCCATTTGGGTCATGTTCTTCACCAGGAACAGCAGGGCCTGCTCGATCTCCTCGTCGTTGTTCTCGGCGCTGATACCGTCGAACATCCAGGGATAGAGGTAGGCCAGGTAGTAGGGCAGGGGGTTGATGCCCAGCACCCGGAACCACTCGGACCCCTCAAACAGGTCCGGAGCGCTGGCACCCTTTTCCCAGTTTTGGATGGTCTTTTTGCTCACGCCCAGGCCAGCGGCCATGAACTCCTGGGTCTTGCCCGCATCGGAGCGGGACAGGCTCCAAATCTGCGCGAAGCGCTTGACGCGATCGGTATTGTTGTCTTTACGCATATATATCACCTACTTTTCAAAAAGTCATTTTCATTGATAATACTTTATCAGCTTGAGAACGGGTTGTCAACAGGAAAGATAATTTTTTTGGCCTAATTTATAGGACTTGAGATAAATAATCTGCCACAAAGCGCACAAAAAAGAGGGCAATGCCCCTCGGGCGGCGAGAAGCGAAGCTATTTTTTCTTCTGAGGAAAGAAAAACGGTTGCAATGGGCGGGGATTTGTGCCATAATCAGGGCACGAAAAATTTTTGAGATAGGGAGGGGCCCTATGGCGCACTTTTTGACCTTACTGCATGAAAATAGCTTGCTTACCACCGTGGTGCGGCTGCTGCTGGCGGCGGTGCTGGGCGGGCTTATCGGCACCGAGCGGGGCTATAAGGGCCGGGCGGCGGGTATGCGCACCCACATCATCGTGTGCGTGGGTGCGGCCATGACGGCCCTGGTGGGGCTTTACGCCACGGATGTGCTGGGGGAGAGCTCCGACCCCATGCGCCTGAGTGCCCAGGTCATCTCCGGCATCGGCTTTTTGGGCGGCGGCATGATCCTCATTCGCGGGCGGCACCGCATCACGGGCCTGACCACGGCGGCGGGCCTGTGGACCACGGCGGCCATAGGTCTTGCGGCGGGGGTGGGCTTTTATCAGGGAGCCATCGCCGCCTCGGCGCTGCTGCTGCTCACCAACATCATCCTGCCCCATGTGGAGCGGGAGAAGAGCCTGACGCGGGATGTGATCTACGCGGAGGTGGACCGGGAGGGCTGCATCAACGAGTTTTTGGAGCTGGTGAAGGCCCGGTACGCCATCGACAGCGCCCGGGTGGTGGCGGCCCGGAGCAATCTCCCCGGCCACATCGGCCTGGAGCTGGATGTTCCGGCGGTGAGCAAATTGAAAACCGAGGACATCTATAAGGAAATCAGAGAATTGCCCTACATCGCGTTTGCCATGGAGCAAACAGACTAAAGAAATATATGAAATAAGGAGACCACCGCGAAAGGGCGATGGTCTCCTGTTTTTGTCTCCGGGCCGCGCACTTGGGCTGCGCAGACTGGCTGCGTGTAAAAATTTTTCGCGGCCCTGCCCCGTGGGCACTGAGGGAGACGGGATGATAAATGCTTTAATTCTCCCGAATGAAACCGTCAAACCCGGCGTCCTTCAGGCGTTTCAGCATTTTTTCCGCGTTTTCCCGCACGGCAAAGGCCCCTACCTGCACCCGGTAGAGCTTGCCGCTGCTCTCGCCGCTCTCGGCGGGCTTGGGGGTTTCCTTTTCCTTGAACGCGACGCCGAAATAGTCGCAGATGCCCCGGGCGATGGTCTCGCCCAGCAGGGCCGTGTGCTCCACGATCCAGCGGGCGCTTTCGGCGCTGTCGTGAAACTCCGTCTCGATATAGGCCGTGGGGGCGGCGGGCACCCGCACCTCATAGAGGGAGGCGTCCACCCGGATATTTTCGCTGGTGCCCGGGGTCACCGGGGCCAGGCGGGCGAAAATGGCCTTGCAGGCCTTCATGCCCTCACCGCCCTCGGAATAGCAGAACATCCTTGTGCCCGTGACCTTGCCGTTAAAGGCGTTGGTGTGGATAGGCACATGGAGATCGGCGCCGAAGCTGTTGGACTGGGCCACCTTTTCCTGCATGGGGGACATGTGGCCCACCTGCACGGAGATGCCGCTGCGCGTCAGAGCGGCCCGGCAAGCCTCCGCGATCTTGCCGCACTGGACGGCCTCGATGGTGCTGCCATAGGCATAGAGATTATCCGTCTGATTGCTGGGGGAAAGATAGACCTTAGGCATTTTCTGCGCCCTCTTCCTTAATTTCCGGCAGACCCGCCACACTGGTGAGCACCGACAGGATGCCCGCAAGCAGCGAAGCGCTGCCCACCATCAGCCAGTTCACCTGGCCCATCACCGCGCTGGTGCCGATGGTGGCCACGGCGGTCTGGGCGATGGTCCGCAGGGCGCGGATGCCCGCGCACTTAAACCAGCATTTCCAATTCTTTTTCATAATTTTCTCCTTTCCGTACCCAGGGGGTACGACCCATTTTATGATTTGTTTAGTAATTTAGCTCCCGGTCAATGCCCGCGCCGTAGGCGATAAAGTGGAGCTTGCGGTTTTTGCGGTCGATGCTCACCACGCAGAAGCTGGTGCTTTGGGCGGTGTTCTGGGTTTTGGGGTAGTAGACGGGGTCGCCGTCTGCGCCGAACTCGCCGAACACCCGCTTCCAGTCCGCGTCGCTGGCCGTGGCGGCCTCGTTGTTGCGGCACACATCCATGTTGGGGATGCACACGCTCCACAGCCACGCGTTTTCCGCCGTCACCGCGTGCCAGGGCTCGCTGCTGATTTTGCGGTAGGTGAAATTGTGGTTGTGACCGTGGAGGGCGCAGATGATCTCCCCCCGGGGCCCGTCCGTGAAATCGTAGTCTACCGCCGTGGCCGCGCCGTTGGTGGTGACGCTCACGGAGCCGCTTGTGCCGTTTTTATAGGCCGTGAGTACGGCGGTGACATGGGGGAAAATGCTCAAACAGTGGTGGGAAAACAGCACGATCTGCCACTGGGCCGCGTCGGGCTTTGCCGAAAGGTCCAGGGCCGTGTCCGCCAGCCACTGGGTCTGCACCGCCGTCACATCCGAGGCGCTGTCCGCTTGGCCCGACCGATCGGGATAGTCCAGGGAGTCGATGGTGTTGAGATAGATGCACCGGATGCGCTGATTGACAAAGTCCAGGTAGCCGTAGTTGCGGCCCGGCTGGGCCGGATCCTGGGTAGGGGCGGTGTTGTTTGCCCCGATGGCGGCGTAGAGCTCGTCCTCCGTCATGCGGCGGTCGGCGTTGGCGCCGTAGTTGATGTCATGGTTGCCAGTACACCAAATGCCGGGCAGACCCCGCACCGCCTCGCTCATGCACTGGTGGTAAAACCGCAGGTCGCGCTTCACCTGGGCCGCCGTCTCCGAAGCGTCGGCGTAGGTGTAGTCCCCCAGCATCACGGCCATGTCCAGGGGCATGTCCTTGCGCAGCAGCCGCAGGCCCAGCCCTGCGTCCCGGCAGGAGGTGAGGTTGGGACGCACTGCCGCGAGGGCCGTGTCCACCTCCAGGTGGGCGTCCGCCATCACCGAAAAGGTCAGGCTGCCCGCCGTGCGCTTGGTCTGCACCAGCGCCGCCACCCGCTGGGCCTCCTGGGTGATGTATTCCGGCACCTCCTCGCCCTCCGGCACCGCCGCGCTCTCCTCCAGGGCCAGGATGCGGCTCTCGTAGTCCGCCGGCACAAAGGCGTGGCCCGTGCTCTGCCAGCCGGTGACGGTCTGAGTGGTGCTCTCCAGGGGCTGGTTGACTGTCACCACGGTGGCGCTGTCAATGAGCAGCATGGAAAGGCGCATATAGGCCGTCTGCTGGAGCTGGGCCGCCGTCATGGTGGAGGTGACAACGGTGGAGAGGCTGCCCTTCAGGGTGCCGTCCTCCAGGATAAATTGGTCCATGGGGTTATACTTGCTGTTCATTGTGAAGGCCACCAGGAAGCCGTGGTCTGCGTCGTAAAAGCAAATGTTGTTGTAGCCGTTGGCCTCCTCCACCCGGAAGTTTTTGGCCCGAAAAACATCCTCGTAGGTCACGGGGATGAAGCCGGACACCTCGTAGTTGTCCCGGGCGTCCTCCGCGCCGGTGCCGCCGTGGAGCTTGTAGCCGGTTTTCCAGCCTGCACCGCCGTTAAAGGGCTTGCCGTCCGCCTCGGTGGAGAGGGGGAGCTGGTTGGTGGGGTGGATCACCGAGGTCTTGGTCATGTAGCCGTAGACGAAGCCGTCGGGCAGCACATAGACCTTCTCTGTGTCGGTGCAGCCCGCCACGGTGTCGGCGTAAAAGGGGGTGAGCTGGGTGGTGCCGGTGTCGCCCTTGTCACCCTTGTCCCCTTTGTCGCCCTGGGCGCCTTTCTCGCCCTGGCTGCCCCGGGAGGGGAGGCCCGTGTCGGCCTCGCCTAAAAACCAGTTGCCGTTTTCCCCGATGGTGGGGGTCAGGCCGTCCTTGCCGTCCTGGCCGATGTTCACAAAGCCCCCGGCGGGGGCGGCGAAGAACGGCTCCTGCCCGTCCCCGGCCATAACGGCCCGAAAGTCCGGGGCGGCGGCCATAGATACCTTGATCGTCTCCATCACAGCGCCCCTTCCTTTAAGATACGGCCCACCGTGGCCGTCATGATCTCGGAGGCCAGGCGCTTTTCGCCGATGCCGCAGCGCAGCTGGATCTGCAATACCGAGCCGTTTTGGCGGAAGGCCAGGGTGTCTGCCTCCGTCAAGGGCACGGTCACGGTCTGCCCGCTGACGGTGCAGTCCTCCAAGGTTTTTTCCAGCACCAAGACGCCGTTCTGCTCAAAGGCGATGGAGAGCTTGGTCAGCGCTCCGGCGTCGAAGGGCAGCTGGAAGGTGATTTCGGGTGTTGTTCCCCTTGTCACATTCGATCACTCCTTTCAAAGAATTCACCTTTCCTCCCCGCCGCCGGGATGTTTCCCCTTCGCTGCATGCGACCATGCAACAAGTGACGGCTTTTTTCTCGATTTTTAATTTTTTTGCATTTCGAGAAAATGCGCGTTGCCATAAATAATGATGGTTTCGCACGAATAAAAGCCGCTTTTGGGCAGTTTGTAAAAATTTTTGCACGAAAAATCTACAAAATAACATATAGAAAATACTGGAAAACTCATTCAAATATGCTATAATAGCACCGTAAAATTTATCGTATTTTGACGGAATGGGCCCGATAACAGGCACATGATTTTACAGGCCGCAGGACCCAACCGAGCTAAGGGGACGAATCGGCATCATGGACCAGTGCAAAGCAATAGAGCTGGATTTCTGCAAGTGCATAAAGTATCTCCGCCCCCGGGCGGTGTTGGTGATCTGTCTGACGGCCTTATTGGCATTAGGCGGATTTTTAACTGCTCATTTTGCCCTTCCGCCCACCTATCGGGCCGAGCTTCTCCTCTACGCCAGCAACCGCGCAGCCCCGGACGCCGGGGGCATCACCGCCTCCGACCTCACCGCGTCCAAGGACCTGGTGGATACCTGCGCGGCCCTGCTGGGGGCCCGGAGCCTCTATGAAGAGGTGGCCCAGATCGCGGACATAGACGGCGGCTATGGGGCGTGGCAGAAGAAGGTCTCCGCCGCGTCTGTGGACGGGTCGGAGGTGTTTCGGGTGTATGTGAAGGACAGGGTCCCGGAGCGGGCTGCGGCCATTGCCAATGCGGTGGCGGAGGTCTTTCCGGGGTATGTCTCGGGCATTGCGGAGGGGTGCTCCCTGCGCGTGGTGGACCGTGCAGAAATCCCGGCGCAGCGCTATTCTCCGAGCCTCGTCAAGTATACGGCCCTGGGCGGGCTGTTGGGCGCGGCGCTCTCGTGTGCATGGGTCGTTATTGGTGGGCTGGCCGCCGAGATGAAGGGTGGCGCAGCGTGTAAAGATAGTTAGAAGTCGGAGTGCGGTCTGCGGCGTTTGCCGCCTGCCGCCTGCCGCCGCGGATAGAAGCCATAACGATTCAAAAAGCCGGGGACGCGCACCTGCTTCCCCGGCTTTTCCCTTTTTCGTCCGACAAGATTGCCGGAAAAATTTCAATGTTTTTCGAGGCCGATATGAATACGCATAGGAAAGGATTCTATGAAAAATACATCAAGCCGCCCCAGGACACGGCTCTGGCCCTGCTGGCACTTACGGTGCTGAGCCCGGTGCTGGCGCTGGTGGCCCTGGCGGTGCGGCTGCATTTGGGCGGGCCGGTGCTGTTTCGCCAGGTGCGGGCGGGGAAGGACGGGCGACCCTTCACCATCTATAAGTTCCGCACCATGTCCGACCGCCGTGACGCCGCCGGGGCCCTGCTGCCGGACGGGCAGCGGCTGGACGGGTTCGGGCGTTTCCTGCGCAGCACCTCCTTAGACGAGCTGCCCTCGCTGTGGAATGTGGTCAACGGCACCTGCGCCCTGTGTGGGCCAAGGCCGCTCTATATGAAATATGTGCCGCTCTATAACGCCCGCCAGGCCCGGCGGCTGCGGGTGCGGCCCGGGCTCACGGGCCTGGCCCAGGTCAGCGGACGCAACGCCCTCACCTGGGAGGAAAAATTCGACTGCGATGTGCGCTATGTGGAGCGCATCACTTTTTGGGGAGACTGGAAAATTCTTTTCAAAACCGTAGGCAAGGTCCTGAAGCGGGAGGGCATCACCGCTCAAGGCTGCGCCATAGCGGAGGAATTCAAGGGAACGAAAGAGGAGAGAACGGAAAATGAACAAGCGGCTTGTGATCCTTGGCGCGGGCGGACATGGCAGAACGCTGGCTGACGCCGCCCTGAAAATGGGCTACCGCACCATCGTCTACCTGGATGACCACGCCATAGGCCGGTGCATCGGCTTTCCCATTGCGGGCAAAGTGTCCCAGGCGGAGCGGTTTCGGGACGGCGACACAGACTTCATTATTGCCATAGGCGACAACGAACTGCGCTGCCGGGTGGCCATGGCCCATGACCTGCCCTGGGCCACCATCATCCACCCCTCCGCCCAGATCGGCACCTTTGCGGAGATCGGCCCGGGCACGGTGATCTTAGCCGGGGCGGCGGTGAACGCCTGCGCCCGCCTTGGCCGCCACTGCATCGTGAACACCGGGGCCATCGTGGAGCACGACAATGTGCTGGGTGACTTCTCCCAAATCGCGCCTCGGGCAGCCCTGGGCGGCTCCGTGCAGGTGGGCACCCTGGCGCAGATCGGCATCGGCGCGGTGGTGCGCAACAATGTCACCGTGGGCGCGGGCTGTGTCATCGGTGCCGGGGCCGTGGTGGTGAAGTCCACGGAGCCCGGCGGCGTATATGTGGGCGTTCCGGCCTGGCGGCGGGAGGAAGTGGCCGCCGTATGAACCTCCTGCTGCTGGCCCACTTCGTTACGGACTTTCACCCCGACGGCACCAGCTGCTTTGCCTACCTGGCCCACCGCCTGGGGCGGGAACATCGGACGGAGCTGGTGACATCGGATTTTGACCACCGGGCAAAGAAAACCCGCACGGAGCGGGACTTCGCCCTAAACGCAAAAGTCACCCTCCTGCATGAGCCAGGCTACCCGAAAAATGTATGTCTCCGGCGGCTTTTCAGCCACTGGTGCTTTGCCCGCCGGGTGCGGGAGTATCTTAAAAATCGGAAAAGACCCGACGCCATTTACTGCGCCGTACCGTCCCTAAGCTGCGCCTATTACGCCGCCCGGTACGCCAGGAAAAACCACATACCATTTATCATAGATGTACAGGACCTGTGGCCGGAGGCGTTTTCCCTGGTGGTGCCGAAAGCGGCCCGGTTTCTGCTGCGGCCCTTGGCCCGCCGGGCAGAGTATATCTATGGGAGCGCCGACGCCATCGTGGGCGTTTCCGAGACCTATTGCCGCCGGGCAGCCGGGGGCAGCGCCGTACCCTGTCTGCCCGTCTATTTGGGCACGGACCTGGCCCATTTCGACCGCTGCGCCCGGGAGCGCCCGGCCCGGCGAGACCCGGAGAAATTCATCCTGGCTTACGGCGGCACCCTGGGCCACAGCTACGACATTCCCTGTGTCCTGGAGGCTCTGGCCCTCCTGCGCCGCCGGGGCGTGGCCGTGACCTTTTGGGTCCTGGGGGACGGCCCCTTACGCGGGGACTTCCAGGCCCGGGCGGAGAAGCTGGGCGTGGACGCGGTGTTCTTCGGCCAGGTGCCTTACCCCGAGCTGTGCGGCCTGCTGCGCGCCTGCGATGCCTGCGTGAACCCCATCGTCCCCGGCGCGGCCCAGTCCATCATCAATAAGCACGCCGACTACGCCGCCGCAGGCCGCCCGGTCATCAACACCCAGGCTTCCCCGGAGTACCGGGCCCTGCTGGAGCGGTATCACTGCGGGCTGAACTGCCCAACCGGCGATGCCGCCGTCGTGGCCGATGCAATCGCCTATCTCATGGCCCATCCGGAGGAGCGGGCGGCCATGGGAGCCGCTTCCCGGCAAATGGCGGAGGCGCTGTTTGACCGGCGGAAAACATACGAAAATATTCTCGATCTATTTCACGGGGAGGGGAGCGCATGACCACGCTGCAAGAGCACCAGGCGGTGCTGCTGGAGCTGCTGCGGGAGCTGGACCGGGTCTGCGCCGCCCACGGCATCCCCTATGTCCTCTTCGCGGGCTCGGCCCTGGGCGCGGCCCGGCACCGGGGCTTCATCCCCTGGGACGATGACCTGGATGTGGCCCTCCTGCGCCCGGACTATGAGCGCCTTTTGGCCCTGGACGACGGGGCGTGGGGCGAAAGCTACTACTTTCAGCGTTCCTATTCGCCCCACTGGCCCCTGCACTTTTCCAAGCTCCGCAAGAACGGGACCACCTGTTTAGAAAAGTACCGGCCCCGGGATGCGGAGAGCCACCGGGGCATTTATATAGATGTGTTCCCGCTGGATAACGCCGCGCCTACGGCGGCGGGGCGGCAGGTGCAGTTCGCCGCCTCCCGGGTGGTGCTGGCCAAGAGCTTGCGGGCCCGGGGCTACGAGACGGATTCGGTCATGAAAAAGCTATTTATGAGCCTGTGCAGGCCCTTGCCGCTTGGGCCATTTTTGCGCATTGTGCAGCGGCTTGGGGACGGGGATTCAGCTTGCGTTCACAGCTTCTTAGGCGGCACATCTAAGAGGCAAAATGGCGTGTTTCCCCGGGAGTGGTTCACAAGGCGCAAAACCGCTGATTTCGCGGGTTTCCGGGCTCCTGTGTCGGTGGAAAACGAGGCCCTTTTGACCGTTCTCTACGGCGACTATAGGTGTCTTCCCTCGGAGGCGGAGCGGGGCAAAAAGCGCCACGCCATGCTGGTGGATGCCCGGCGGGATTATCGGGACTATGACGGGCAGCAGGAGAGCCTGCCCATAACGGAATTTACCCGAAGTATTCGGTAGTTTTCAGCTTGCAAGAGAGGAGGCCAAAGCGTGGAGCGCGTGCAGGTTTTGGTGGCGGCGGTGGAGCAGGATCCCGCCCATCTGCCTCGGGAAATGCACCTGCAAACCGGTGCAATTGTGTGCAATCAGTGCACTTTCGGGGAAGAAAAGGGGAAGCATTTTGGGGCAGGATCGGTGCAGTGGTACGACTTTTTGGCGCAAGGTGTGGGCCGAAACCGCAACGAAGCCCTCCGACGGGCGGAGGCCGACATCGTGCTCTTTGCCGACCAGGACCTGACCTATGTGGATGGGTATGAAAAAATCGTCCGGGAGGCATTTCGGGCGCTGCCCCAGGCGGACATCATCATTTTCGACCTGACCTACCCGGAGGGCGGGCGAAAGCCCATTACAAAAATCCGGCGGCTGGGGAAACTGGGCTGTATGCGCTTCGGCGCGGCCCGGGTGGGGGCGCGGCTGGCGGCTCTGCGGGAGAAAGATATTTCGTTCAGCCTAAATTTCGGCGGCGGGACCAAATACGGCAGCGGGGAGGACTCTCTGTTTTTCCGGGACTGCCTGCGCTCGGGGTTGAAGATCTACGCCTATCCCGCCGTCATCGGCCACCTGCGGCCCGGGCCTTCCTCTTGGTTCACCGGGTACAATGAGAAATATTTCTTCGACAAGGGCGTTTTGTGGTCCCAGCTTTTTCCGCGTTTTGGCTGGGCCTATGGCCTGGCGCATTGCCTAAAGCACCGAAAGCGTTATGCACCCTTCGGCCTGCTGCCCGCCTGGCGGGCCGTGCGCCGGGGGCTGCGGCGGGGAAAGCGGGGGCTGTGAGGATGGACTTGCAGTCTTTGGCCGTGTATGGCGGACTGGCGGCGGCGGTTTTCGCCCTGGGCAAGGCGGCCCAAAAGCGGGAGAGCCGGGGGCGGGTGTGGCTCATGGTGCTGCTCCTGGCCCTGGCCGCAGGTCTGCGGAGCGTGTCCGTGGGCATCGACACCGCCACCTACGACGCGGCCTTTACCCTCATCGAAAAGGGCCACACGGAGCAGGTTTTCGGCCTGGAGACGGCCTTTGTCAGCCTGTGCGCCGCGCTGCTGCGGCTGTGGGGCAATCCTTCATTTTTGCTCTTCGTTTTCGCCTTTGCCTCTTATGCCATGCTGCTTTTTCGGCTGTGGCAGGAGCGGGCGGCGCTGCGCTTTTCCTGGGCGGCCTTGGCACTTTACATCGGTTTTTACCCCTTTTCTCTCAACGGTTTGCGGCAGTTTTTGGCGGTGGCGGTGGTCGTTTACGCCACGGGCTTTCTGCGGGACGGGAAATATTTCCGTTTCCTTGTGGCCGTGGCGCTGGCGTCGCTGCTGCACTTGTCGGCCCTGGTGGGGCTGGGATACTTGCTTATGGAGCTGCTATTTCTGCGGCATTTTGACCGCAAGCGGCGGGGCCGGGTGCTGACCCTCTGCGGGGTGGCCCTGGCGGCGGGGGCGGTGCTGTATGCCCGGCTCATGGCCCGGTACGGGGATTATTTCGCGGCCCGGGTCTCCTCGGTGGGGCTGATGGTCGCGTGCAAGCTCCTGCTGCTTTTGGCGGCGGCGCTGCTCCTGCGGCGCACCCAGCCGGAGGAGCGGGCCTATCCGGCCAGCGCCTGGGGCGTCTACTACTTCGCCGGACTGGGGCTCACCTCCTTGAGCTATTTCGTCCGCTATGCGGGCCGGGCGGGGCTATACTACTATGTGTTCGAGGCGTTTTTCCTGGGGAGGGTGTTCCGGGCGAAGAACACCGGCGTGTGGGTTGTCGTGTGCAAGTGGGTGTACGCGGCGCTGCTTTGCTACCAATTCTATGTGTCCCTGACCCACGGGGCCCAGGGGGAAATGCCCTATCGTTTTTTTTGGCAGTAGGAGGAAAAAGGATTTGTTTTCGGTGATCATGCCCGCTTATAACGCGGAAAAGTGCATCGGGCGGGCCATTGCGTCCGTGTTGGGTCAGAGCCGGAAAGACTGGGAGCTGCTGGTGATAGACGACGGCTCCACGGACGGCACGGACCGGGTGGTTAGCGGCTTTGCAGACCCCCGTCTGCGGTATTTTTACCAGGAAAACGGCGGCGTTTCGGCGGCCCGGAACCGGGGCATCCGGGAGGCCCAGGGGGACTATATCTGCTTTTTGGACGCGGACGACGCTTGGCGGGAGAATCACCTGGCGGAGCTTTGGGAGCTGATAAAATTATTCCCGGACTGCGGGCTTTACTGCACGGGCCACGACCTCCGCCTGACGGACGGGCGGCTGGTGCACTGGACGGAAAAGTGCTTCCGGGGCGCGCCGGGGCAGCGCTTCCTCTGCCCCGATGGCTACGCGGCCCTGGCCCGGTATGGGTATTTCCTCATCACCGGGGCCCTGTGCGTGCCTGCGGCGGTGCTGGAGCGGGTGGGCCCTTTCGAGCTTGGGGTGCGGAGCGGGGAGGACGATGACCTGTGGCTGCGCATTTTCGCCTACTACCCCGTGGCCGTCTCCCGGGCGGCGACGATGGAATACGACCGGCGGCAGAGCGGCCTGACGGCCCGGCGGGCGGAAAAGTATGAAAACCCCTTTCCGGGCCGGGTGGAGGGCCTTTTGCGGGACCCCGCCGTGACGGCGGATCGGAGGGAGAGCCTGCGCACCTGGCTGGCCCGCAACCGTCTCTCCCGGAGCCGACAGTGCCTTTTGGCCGGAGACAAGGCCGGGGCCGGGGCGTATTTGCGCGGGGTGGAGCCGCGGAGGGTGCCGCGCCGAAGATATTTAACGACGAGGCTTGCCCTGCTGCTGCCTGCGGGGCTTTTGCGGTGGGTCGTTGAGCGTCGGGACCGGCATTACTACCGGGATAAGTAACGATTTTAACATGGAAAGGAGAACGCGCCCGTGGATAGACCCGTGAACCAACTGAAAATGGGCTCGCTGCTCTCCTACCTGCAAATGATCTTGGGGGCGTTGGTGTCCCTGGCCTTTACGCCGGTGATGCTGCGTCTGCTGGGGCGGAGCGAATACGGACTGTATAACACCGTGTCCTCGGCCATCTCCATGCTCTCGCTGCTGGACCTGGGGTTCAGCAGTGGGTATATCCGCTTTTACGCCCAGTACCGGGAAAGGGGCGATAGGGACGGCATTGCCCGGCTCAACGGCCTTTATTTGCTGCTGTTTTCCGCCCTGGGTTTGGCGGCGTTGGGGTGCGGACTGTTCTTGACGCGCCACGCGGAGCTGGTGTTTTCCCAGGGGCTTACGGCGGCGGAATATGCCACGGCCCGGCGGCTTTTGAGTATACTCAGCGTAAACCTGGCGTGCATGTTCCCCATGCGGGTGTTCGGGAGCATTTTGTCCGCCAATGAGCGATTTTTGTTCTTCCGGGCTGTCCACCTGGGGCGGACGGTTTTAAGCCCCCTGGTGATGCTCCCGCTGCTGCTTTTGGGCTATCGGTCCGAGGCCATGGTGTGGGTGACGCTGGCTTTCTCCCTGGGGACGGACCTGCTCTTTGCCTGGTATGTGCTGCGGGTGCTGGGGGAGAAATTTGCCTTTCGCGGGTTTGACCGGGCGGCGGTGAAAAGCCTTTTGGTCTACACCTCCTTCATCGCCGTGAATTTGATCGCCGACCAGGTGAACTGGAATGTGGACAAGGTGCTGCTGGGCCGCTTCCGGGGCACCGGGGAGGTGGCGGTGTACGCGGTGGGGTACACCCTGTTTCAGTATTACCTGCTGCTCTCTACCTCCGTTTCCTCCGTGTTCACGCCCCGCATCCACCGCATCATCCGGCAGACGGAGGCGGACCCGGCGGCCCGGCGGCGGGCGCTGACGGCGCTTTTCACCCGGGTGGGCCGGGTGCAGTTTTTGCTGCTGGGGCTGGTGGCCACGGGGTTTGCCTTCTTCGGGCGGGCGTTCATTATGCGCTGGTGGGCGGGGCCGGAATATGCGGGGGCCTACGCGGTGGCGCTGATTTTGATGCTCAGCGCCTCAGTGGACCTGATCCAGAACACGGGCATTGAGATGCAGCGGGCCCAGGACCGGCACGGCTTCCGCTCGGTGGTCTACGGGGCCATGGCGGCGGGAAACCTGGCCCTTTCTATCCTCCTGTGCCAAAAATACGGGGCCCTGGGGGCGGTGGCGGGGACGGCGGCGTCCATGCTGCTGGCAAACGGCCTGGCTATGAACCTCTACTACCACAAGCGCTGCGGGGTGGATGTGCTGCATTTTTGGCGCGCCATCGGGCGGCTTGGTCGGGGGCTTGTCTTGCCGCTCCTCTGCGGCGGTGCCCTGGGCTGGCTGGTGCGGGACGCCGGAGTTTGGGCCTACCTGGGGGCCATCGCGGCCTACACGGGCATTTACGCCGCGTCTATGTGGCGCTTTTGCATGAACGGGTACGAAAAGGAGCTTTTCGCGGGGCCGCTGCGGCGGATTCGGGCTCGGAGACAGGTACAATAAAATTTTCCGGGGCGGCGCAATAAACCGCTCCGGCTTTTTTGCTTTTCGGGCGGAAAGAATTGATTTTCCTATGCGGTTGCGTTATAATAATCTCTGTATATGTAATTGTATCATCGGAGGTTTTTCTATGAGAGAATACTGCAGGGAGATCATGAACCATGTATATCTGACGGTTCTGCCCGCCAGCAAGTTCAAAACCAACTGCCTGTCGGCCCAGTTCGTCACGGGGCTGAACCAGGAAAATGCGTCCTATAACGCCCTTTTGCCCGCGGTGCTCAGCCGGGGCACCATGCGCTGCCCGGACATGGAGTCCCTGTCCGCCGCCATGGACACCCTCTACGGCACCACCGTTACCACCACCGTGCGCAAAAACGGCGAGCGCCAGTGCGTGGGCTTCGTGGCCAGCTGCATTGACGACCGCTTTGCCCTGGGCGGCGAGAAGCTGCTGGAGCCTATGGCGGCGCTGGTGGGGGAGATGCTCTTAGACCCCGTGACCCAGGGGGGCCACTACCTGAAGGAGTATGTGGAGAGTGAAAAGGTGAACCTTATTGAGAGCATCCGTGCCATCCGCAACGACAAGCGGGACTGGGCAAACCGGCGGCTTTTGCAGGAAATGTGCGCCCATGAGCCCTACGGCGTCAGCCGCCTGGGAGACGAGGAGACGGCCAGGAAAATCACCAACCACACCCTCTACCGCCACGGCCAGCGGCTGCTCTCCACGGCACGGCTGGAGCTTCTTTACTGCGGCAGCGCGGAGACGGCGCGGGTGGAGGAGGCGGTGCTGCAAGCCTTTGCGGCCCTGCCCCGGGGAGCTATGGAGGAGCTTCCGCCCATACAGACCTTCCCCGCCCCGGAGGAGCCCCGGTTCATCACCGAGGAGATGGAGGTGACCCAGGGAAAGCTCTCCATGGGCTTTCGCTGCGGCAGCGACGATGCACCGGCCATGATGCTGGCAAATCTCATTTTCGGCGGGTCCGGGAACTCGAAGCTGTTTCTCAATGTCCGGGAGAAGTTGTCCCTTTGCTACTATGCGTCCAGCTCCTACACCCGGTCTAAAAAAATTCTCACCGTGTCCTCCGGCATTGAGCCCAAGGACTACGACCGCACTCTGGAGGAGATCTTGCGCCAGCTTCAGCAGGTGCAGCAGGGCCAGTGGGAGCCCTGGGAGCTGGAGGGGGCCAAGAGCACGGCGCTCAATTCCCTGCGGTCCGTGGCGGACTCCCAGGGGGCGCTGGAAAACTTCTACCTGAGCCGCGCCGCCGTGGGCCGCCAGGAGACACCGGAGGAGCTGATGCAGAGCCTGGAGGCGGTGACGCCGGAGCGTATCTGCCAGGCGGCCCAAAGCGTGAAGCTGGACACGGTGTACTTCCTCACGGGAAAGGAGACGGCACAATGAACGAAAAGATCTATCGCCGGGTGGGCGAAAAGGTGGCCTTTAAGACCCTGCCCAACGGCCTGCCCGTGTATGTGGTGGTGAAGCCCGGCTACACCCGAAAATATGCGTTCTTTTCCACCCGCTACGGCGGCATGGACCTGCGCTTTCAGCTTGGCGGTCAGTGGCTGGACACCCCGGCGGGCATTGCCCATTATTTGGAGCATAAAATGTTTGACACCGAGGACGGAAACGCCCTCCAGGACCTGGCGAAAAACGGCGCGGAGCCCAACGCCTTTACCTCCAATGCCATCACCGGGTACTATTTTGATTCCACCGAGCATTTTGAGGAAAATCTGCGCATTCTTCTCTCCTTTGTGTCCGTTCCCTATTTCACCGACGAGAGCGTGGAGAAGGAGCAGGGCATCATCGGCCAGGAGATCGGCATGATCGAGGATAACCCGGAGTGGCAGGTGTATAAGCGACTCATGCAGGCGCTCTACCGCACCAGCCCCGCCCGGGTCAGCGTGGCCGGGTCCGTGGAGAGCATCAGCCACATCACCGCCCAGACCCTCTACGACTGCCACAAGGCTTTCTACACCCCCGCCAACATGTGCCTGGTGGCCGTGGGCGACCTGGATGCGGAGGCGGTGTTCGCCCTGGCGGAGGAGGTACTGCCTAAGGAGAGCGGCCCCGCCATCCCCCGGGACTACGGAGAGGAGACGGACCTGACGCCTATGGAGGCGGAGGCCTCTTGCAAGATGGAAGTCTCCATGCCCACATTTCTCTTGGGCTTTAAGTGCCCGCCCATGAGCGGCGGCCAGGAGCAGATGCGCCGGACCCTCATCGGGGAGCTGGCCTGCGATGTGCTGCTGGGGGACTCCAGCCCGCTGTATGCACGGCTTTACAGTGAGGGGCTTATCAACGGCACCTTTGGTTATAGCTTCGACAGTCTACCCGGCGTTGCCTACGCCTATGTGGGCGGCGACAGCAACGACCCCCACGCCGTTGCGGACGCGGTCTTGCAGGAGGCGGAGCGCCTGGTGCGGGAGGGCATCGACGAGGACTATTTTCGCCGCACCCTCCGGGCCAACTACGGCTCCACCCTCAAGAGCCTCAATTCCTTTGAGTCCGTAGCCATTTCCCTGGCCGAGGGCTGCTTTGACGGGTATGACCCGCTGCTGTTCCCGGAGATGTTCGACTCCATCACCCGGGAGGACCTGCTCAAATTTATCCGCGAGAGCCTGGTGCGGGAGCACATGGCCCTGTCTATCGTTTATCCGAAGGAGTGATACCATGGATATGAATACTGTGATCATGACCGACAGCCCCATCCGCTTCCCGGGGCTTTTCGGCGACTGGACCTTTACTGCCAGCTCCAAGGCCATTAACATCGGCCACGGGGTCTACTGGTACGGCATCCTCATTGCCACCGGTCTGCTGCTGGCCCTGCTGCTGGCTATGAAGGAGCGCAAAAAGTACGGCATCAGCGAGGATAACCTCTATGACGGATTGCTGTGGGGCATCCCCGTGGGCATCATCGGTGCGCGGGTGTACTATGTGCTGTTTTACCTGGACAATTTCAAAAACGCCGATGGCTCCTTTGACTTCGGCAGCGCCATCGCCTTTTGGGACGGGGGCCTGGCTATTTACGGAACGGTCATCGGCGTTGTCATCCTGGCCCTGTGCCTCTCCCGGCGCAAGGGGAAGCGGGGCTTTAAGTTCTTCGCCATGACGGATCTGGTGGTCATGGGCCTGCTGGTAGGGCAGATCGTGGGCCGCTGGGGCAACTTCATGAACCGGGAGGCCTTCGGCGCGGAGACCACCGTGCCCTGGCGCATGCAGCTCACCACGAAAATGGGCACCCTCATCGAGGTACACCCCACCTTCTTCTACGAGAGCTTTTGGAACCTCATCGGCCTACTGCTGATTTTGCTTGTGGTGTCGAAGCACCGAAAGTTCGACGGGGAAAACACCTGGTTTTATTTCCTGTGGTACGGCCTGGGCCGCTTTTGGGTGGAGGGCCTGCGCACGGACAGCCTGTATCTCTTTGACTGGAAGCTTTTCGGCCAGCCCATCCGGGTGTCTCAGGCCCTCAGCGCCGTGATGGTGCTGGTGAGCCTGTTCATGCTGATTTGGAATCTCAAGGTGCGTCCCCACAAGCCCGAGGAGTTGTTTGTAAACCAAGTGTCCGCCCGGGAAAAGGCGGAGCAGGAGGAGGGCTGACATGAGTGCTGTGAATCTAGACGGAAAGGCCCTGGCGGCGAAGCTCAAGCTGGACCTGCGCCATAAGTGCAGCCGCCTTTCCCGGCCCCCGCACCTGGCCGTGGTGCTGGTGGGGGACGACCCCGCCTCGGCGATTTATGTGAGAAATAAAGAAAAAGACTGCGTGGAGTGTGGCATCGTCTGTGAGGACCACCGCCTCCCGGCGTCCACCACGCAGAAGGAGCTTTTGGACCTGGTGGAAAGGCTGAACCGGGACGAAGCCGTGGACGGCATTCTGGCGCAGCTTCCCCTGCCCCCGCACCTGGACGCGAGGCAGGTGCTTCGGGCCATCGACCCGAAAAAGGATGTAGACGCCTTCCACCCGGAGAGCGTGGGGCGGTTGTCTCTGGGTCAGGCGGGGTTTTTGCCCTGTACCCCGGCGGGCATCCTCACCCTCCTGCGGGCCTACGGCGTGGACCCGGCGGGCAAGCACTGTGTGGTGGTGGGCCGCAGCAACATCGTGGGCAAGCCCCTGGCTATGCTCCTGTTGCAGGCGGACGCCACGGTGACAGTGTGCCACAGCAAGACGGCCAACCTGGCCGCCCTGTGCCGCCAGGCGGATATTCTCATCAGTGCCGCAGGACGGCCCGGACTCATTACCGCCGATATGGTGAAGCCCCACGCGGCGGTCATTGATGTGGCTATGAATCGCGGCCCCGACGGCAAGCTCTGCGGGGATGTGGACCTCGGCCCCGTGTCGCAGGTGGCGGACTACATCACCCCCGTGCCCGGCGGCGTGGGCCCCATGACCCGGGCCATGCTCATGGAGAACACCTATCAGGCGGCCCTGCGCCGCGAAAACGGCTGAGAGGAGGGTACCCATGCGATCTGATATTGAAATTGCCCAGAGCACGACCCTTTTGCCCATCGCCCAGGTGGCGGAGAAATTGGGCTTGGGAGAGGAAAACTTAGAGCACTACGGCAGATATATGGCAAAGCTGCGCCTGCACCCGGAAAAGCTGCAAAGCCGGGGCAAGCTGATCTTGGTCACGGCCATCAACCCCACCAAGGCCGGGGAGGGCAAGACCACCACCAGCATCGGCCTGGCGGACGCCCTGAACCGGCTGGGGAAAAAGGCGGTGCTGTCCCTGCGGGAGCCGTCGTTGGGCCCGGTGTTCGGCCTCAAGGGCGGGGCCACCGGCGGGGGACTGGCGCAGGTGGCTCCCATGGAGGACATCAACCTCCACTTTACCGGCGACTTTCACGCCATCGGTGCGGCCAACAATCTCCTGGCCGCCATGGTGGATAATCACATTTACCAGGGAAACGAACTGGGGATCGACCGGGTGACCTGGCGGCGCTGTGTGGACATGAATGACCGCCAGCTCCGCGCCGTCCTCTCCGGCGTAGGTGGGGGCGTGAACGGCGTACCTCGGGCGGAGCATTTTGACATTACCGTGGCCTCGGAGGTCATGGCGGTTTTCTGTCTGGCGGAGAATTTAAGCGACCTGAAAGCCCGGCTGGGGCGCATGATCGTGGGCTATACCAAGGACGGAAAGCCCGTGACGGCCCACGACCTAAGGGCGGAGGGGGCCATGACGGCGCTGTTAAAGCAGGCGGCGCTGCCCAACCTGGTGCAGACCCTGGAGGGAAACCCCGCCATCGTTCACGGCGGGCCCTTTGCCAACATCGCCCACGGGTGCAGCAGCGTCCGGGCCACCCGGGCGGCCCTGGCCCTGGGGGACTACTGCGTCACCGAGGCGGGCTTCGGCGCGGACCTGGGGGCGGAGAAGTTTTTGGACATCAAGTGCCGCATGGCGGGGCTTGTACCCGACGCGGCGGTGGTGGTGGCTACGGTCCGGGCCTTAAAGCTCCACGGCGGGGCGGAGAGAGACCTTGCTCGGGAAAACCCGGCGGCCCTGGAGCGGGGCCTGCCCAACCTGCGGCGGCATGTGGAAAATCTGCAAAGGGTCTACGGCCTGCGCGTGGTGGTGGCGCTGAACGAATTTACCACCGACACCCCGGCGGAGACGGCTCTGGTGCAGGAGCTGTGCCGGAGCATCGGCGCGGAGATGATCCCCTCCCGGGTGTGGGAGCAGGGCGGCGCCGGGGGCGCAGCGCTGGCGGAAAAGGTGGTGGAGCTTTGTGAGCGGCCCCATGATTTCCGCTTCGCCTACCACCTGGATATGACCCTGGAGGAAAAGCTCCAAGCCCTGACGCGGAAAATCTACGGCGGCGTGGGGGTGCAGTTCACGCCCCAGGCCCGGGCGGAAATGCAGGCCCTGGAGGCCCTGGGCTTCGGCGGCCTCCCGGTGTGCGTGGCCAAGACGCAGTACAGCTTCTCGGACGACGCCAAAAAGCTGGGCGCGCCGGAGGGCTTCACCGTCACCGTGCGCTCCGTGCGCGTCTCAGCGGGAGCCGGGTTCGTGGTTGCCCTAACAGGCAATGTAATGACCATGCCGGGCCTCCCCAAGCACCCGGCGGCGGAGAACATCGACATCGTCGCCGATGGCCGAATTACAGGGTTATTCTAACCCTCAGAGTGTCAAAAAAGCCTCGCAGAGTTTGCCGCCCGTAGGCGGAACTCTGCGAGGCTTTTTAATAAAATAAAAAATGACAGAGGAAACTAAATCCGTGGGGGCTGTCCTCGATTTTTTATAGGAATCTGCACAGCAGGATGGGCAGAAGCATAGCGGGGACCAGGTTTAGAACGCGAATTTTGGTGAGGCCCAGCATGTTCAGGCTGATGGCCAGGATGAGCAGGGAGCCTACGGTGTTGATCTCCGCTATTACATCCGCGCCCAGGTAGGGGGACAGGAGGGAGGCCAGAAGAATCAGGCCGCCCTGCCATATAAACAGCGGCACCGCCGAGACCAGGACGCCTACGCCCATGGTGGAGGCGAAGATCAGGGCGGACACGGCGTCGATGACGGACTTGGAGTAGAGAATGGTATTGTCACCCTCCAGGCCGCTGCTGAGGGAGCCCATGATGGACATGGCCCCGATGATGAAAACCATGGTGCCGGTGACGAAGCCCTCGGTAAATCGGCCCTGGCCGCCCAGCTTGCGCTGGAGCCAATCGCCGAAGCGGTTCACGGCCTTATCCAGGTCGATCAGCTCGCCGATGACCACGCCCACGACCATGGAGATGATGGGCACCAGGGGCTTTTGGGAGTCGCCGATGCCGGGGATGGCCACGCCCATGACCACCAGGGCCAGGGCGCAGGTGATGGCCTTTTGCAGGCGCTGGGTGAGGAACTTGCCGGCAAAGAGGCCCACGGCACCGCCTGCCAGGACGGTGAGACTATTGACAATGGCGCCTAATAAGATCATACTTCGGCCTCCTTTTCTTTACAAAGCTGCTGGACCACATAGCCGCCCAGCATGAGCCCTGCGCAGGAGGGGACCCAGGAGACGCTGGCCGGGACGCTGCGGCGGCCAGGGTCGGGGGTGTCTAACTGCCGGGTCTCGGCGGGCTGCTCGGGGCTGAACACCACGGGCAGGTGGCGAATGCCCCGGTCCCTAAGCTCCCGGCGCATGACCCGGGCCAGGGGGCAGCCGGAGGTCTTGGAAATGTCGGACACGCGCAGGAGGGAGGGGTCCAGCTTATTGCCGGTGCCCAGGGCACTGATGATGGGAATGCCCCGGGCCTGGGCCTGGGAGATCAGGTCCAGCTTGCAGGAGACCAGGTCGATGGCGTCGATGATGAAGTCGTATTTTACGGGGAAGAACTCCTCCCGGTGGTCTGCGTCGTAGGTTTTGCAGATGGTGTGGATGCGGAGGGCGGGGTTGATGTCCAGGCAGCGGCGGGCGGCCACCTCTGCCTTGGGCTGGCCCACGGTGGAGTGGAGGGCGTAGAGCTGGCGGTTGATATTGGAGGGGCTGAGGGTGTCCCGATCCACCAGGGTCAGCTCTCCCACGCCGGAGCGGGCCAGGGCCTCCGTGGCGTAGCTGCCCACGCCGCCCAGGCCGAACACGGCCACATGGCTGCGCGCCAGGCGGTCCATGGCGTCGTCGCCTAAGATCATGCGGGTACGAAGAAAAATATCATTCATAGTGTAACCTCAAAAAAGCAGGTCGGCGAATCACTTCGCCGACCTGTTGTTGGTTCGCAAACGAGGAACGGCTCAGCCGACAAACTTCATGCCGGAGCCTTCGGTAACGGTGTAATCCTGCTGGAGGCCATCGTACCACTCATTGAAATCGTTGGTCTTGAGGGTGTTGATGACGCGGACCTGCCAATAGGGGATGTCCTGGCCCACAAAGTACATGACGTGGTAGCCGTAGGAGGTCTCCACGATGTCGGTGTCGCCGGTCTTGCGGGCGGCATCGAAGCACCAGTCATTGAACTCGGTGACCATCTGATCGTGGTACACCTGGGTGTACAGGCCGCCCTCGGGGGAGTCGGCGGAGTACTGGTCGGCCAGGGCGGCGAAGGAAGCCTCGGTGGCGTCGCCGTCCTTCCACTCCTGGAGGATCTTCTCGGCCTCGGTCTTTTTCTGGGCCTTCAGCTCGGCCAGGTCGTCCTCATAGGTGTCGGACTTATTGTCCAGGGTAGAGGTGTCCACGCGGACCAGGATGTGGCGGACATCAATGGTGTTGTACTCCTGGCGGGTCATGGTTTTGAAGTGGACCACATAGTAGTTGGTGCCGTCGTCGATGACGGAGCTTTCACCGGGGGTGCGGGCAATGTCGAAGACCCAGGCGGAAACGGTGTCGGCGTTATTGGAGCCCTCGTCCTGGGTGACGAAGGAGGCGATGTCGTAATCCATGGCGATGGTCTCCAGGTCCTCGCCGTTCTGAAAACGGGCCAGGGCGGCATCAGCGGCGGCCTTGGCGGCCTCCTTGGCGGCCTGGGTCTCCTCGTCGGTGGGCTCCACGGTGTTGCCGTCGGCATCCGTGGTGGAGGCGGCGGAGCCGGAGAAGCGGATGTAGTCATAGGCGGCTACATCGAAGGTGGACTCGTGATCCTCGTAATACTGGCTGATCTCCTCGTCGGTGTAGGTGAGGGAATCCCGGTAGTCGTTCTGATAGTCGGACAGGAGGATGGAGGTCTTAGCCATATCCTCGAACACGGCGGGGGTGACCAGGCTGCCGTACATGGCCTTCACATAATTCTTATAGGAATAGCCGGCGGTCTTGGCAGAGGACTTGACGGTGTCGATGAGCTCGTCGAACTCCGACTGCATGTGGTCGGTCCAGGCGTAGTTTTCCTTGTCGGCTGCGGTCTGGAGGGACTGGGTGGCCTGGAGATCGGACTTGGCCTTATTGATGAGGTACTGGTCCCAGGTGAGGGAGCCCTCGTCGGTGACGCCCAGGAGAGCCTTGGCGGTGTCGGACAAGGTCTGGCTGCTGAGGGACTTGCTGGTGTCCAGGCCCATGTAGCTGACATAGCTGGAGGAGCGGACATCGTTGTAAGCGGCGTAGTAGGCATACTGCACCTGAGCAGCGGTGTACTTGGTGTCGCCGATGGTCAGGGCGGTCTTGCTGCGCTGGAGGGCGGCGGAGTTCCAAATCAGGACAAAGGCGGCCACCAGCACGAAGGCCACGGCCACGGAAATGTAGATGATATTGGTTTTGCGCTGCTTGGCCTTTTCCTCGGCGGCACGGGCGGCCTTGGGATCGATGGCGCCGCTGGCGGCAAAGATCTGGCGGTTTTTCTTTTCTCTGGATGCACTCATGGATGGTTCATTCCTCTCGTTTATTGATATACCGATTAGGTCGTTGGGAGTAACATTCCTGACCATTATAATGGTTTTGCGGGGGTTTTGCAAGAGGAAAAAGAAAATGAGGGGAAAAGTAATGTGAAAGAGGAAGGTGGAAAGGGGGAAGATGGGGCGTTGCATGGGGTGCGGTGGTTGACGGGCGGCGGGCTGTGGTCAGCCCGCCCTACGCACCGTTTACCGATAGAATTTCGTAGGGCGCGACGACCCTGTTGCGGTGCCCAAAATTTTTGCGCTGCCTTACGGCGGGCGCTTGAAATTTTGACCGCAGCCACTCGCTCACCTTGCTTCATCCGCCACCGGCGGCGCTCGGTTCGCTCCCCACGCCAGTGTGCGCACTGGCCTCGCAATGACATGGGGTTTTACATGGGGTGCGGTGGTCGGCGGGACACATGGGTCCCGCCCTACATTATATTGTTTTGTAGGGCAGGGCCCGTGTGCCCTGCCGGAGGTGCGGTGGGTGGCGGGCGGCGGGGTGAGGGCACCCCGCCCCTACGGAGGACAAGGAGATTTGTACAAGTCCGGGCGGGCGGACAGGGGCGTCCGCCCCTACGGAGGGGTATAAGGGGTGCGGTACGGCGGGCGGGGTAGAACCCCGCCCCTACGCATTTCGAGGGGTGCGGTAGACGGGGCGTCGGGGAAATCGGCGAAGCGCTGCCAGTGGCAGATGAAGCGAGGCGGTTTCGAGGAAGTGCCCCGATTGGCGACCACGACAGTGGCCGGGAATCGGCTGGCACGACGGTGGGCAGCCGCCGCCCTCTACGGACGCTTTATTGGTGGTGCGGTGGGGCGGGCGACCGCGAGGGTCGCCCCTACGGGTGCATTATTGGTGGTGTGGGGGCATGAAAAAAGGGGCGGACAGAGTTGTCCGTCCCTATGGGGGTGATTTTTGAGTTTTGAATAAAATAATCCCGCACGGGGGGCAGCAGCCAAGTTATAACCTGCACCGAATGAGCAGGTGGGTTGCCTCCAACGCACTTCGTTGCTTCCAACTTCCAGCCGCAATGGGCAGCCGGGAGGCCTGCGGTCCACTCGTTGATCCGGCATCCCCTATAACAAAATGTGAGGATAAACAGACTGCTGCCCGCCGGGCGGGATCTTGATGGGCTTATTATACCAGGTTTGCGGGAAAAAAGAAAGGGGTTTTCGGCAGGTTGGGGTGGAAATTTCCGGGGAAATTTTCTCGGCGGGATTTTCGTCGGTTACTCCTCGTCCTCTAAGAGCTGCTGGGTAAACAGGTCGAAGACCTCGTTCAGCTCCTCGTCGGTGTCGGGGGTGGCCAGAAACTCCTCGCCGTTTTCCACGACGGACTTCAGGATCACCAGGCCGAAGTCCTGGGCGCTCTCGGCCTCCTCTTCGGTGTCAGCCGTGGGGAAAAAGGCCATGTAGGTGGTGCCGTTGTGCTCCAGGGCGTCTACATATTCCAGCTCAATGTCATTGCCGTCCTCGTCGGTGATGGTAATGAAATTGGGACCAAATTCTTCGCTCATGGGGGTATTCCTCCTTACTTATAAATGGTTTCCGTGGCTATAATATAGTAATTTAGGCCGGATTGCAAGACGCGTTTGGGAACAAAAATTGGAAAAACAGAAACATATCGGACATAAAAATGCAGATATATTTATAATTTTAAGGAAAAACGGGAATGATTCGGAGAAAAAAGTTGCTTTTTTGAAGTTGACAGGTATGGTAAAATATAACTTATATTGGGTTTTTAGTGATTTTTAATCGGATCCGATTGGTAATACGGAAGAAAGGAAGGTGCATTGTTGTGAGCAAGGGTAAGCACGAGGGAAACCGCCTGGAGCAGGATGTGAAGCACGGGGCGGAAGACCTGATGAAAAGCGCACAAAATGCGCTGCACAAACGCAAAGAGGCCCGCGCCGGCCGCAGTCCCCGGGAGATACAGGCCCGGCGGCGCAAGGTGGGCTTTGTGGTCGGCACCGTTCTCGCGGTGCTGGTGCTGACGATGATCTTCTTCTCCATTTTGTTCGCCATGTACATCAACCGTACCATGAAGGACAAGGTGGAGGTGAATCTGAACGCCTACGACCTTTCCCAGGCTACGGAGATGTACGCCAAGGAAAAGGGCAGCGACGACTGGGTCATGTATCAGACCCTTTACGATGGGGAGAACCGCATTCTGCTGACGGCGGACCAGATACCCGAGAACCTGCGCAAGGCGGCGGTGGCCATTGAGGACAAGCGCTTTTACAGCCACAAGGGCGTGGACTGGAAGGGCACGGTCCGGGCGGTGCTGAGCACTGTCACCGGCGGCGGTGTCCAGGGCGGGTCTACCATCACCCAGCAGCTTATCAAGAATATCACCGGCAATGACGAGACCACCGTCAAGCGCAAGGTGACGGAAATTTATCGGGCCTTGCAGTTGGAAAAGCAGTACGACAAGGACCAAATACTCAACACCTATTTGAATACGGTGTATTTCGGCGAGTCGTGCTACGGCGCGCAGACGGCGTCCCGGATGTATTTCGGCAAGGACGCCCAGGACTTGACCTTGGCTGAGTGCGCCAGCCTTATCGCTATCACCAACAACCCATCTATGTATGACCCGCTGATCAGCGAATGGACCCTGGAAAACAACCGCAATCGGCAGCTTTTGGTGCTGGAGAATATGTACAAGCAGGGGCTCATCGAGGAGAAGGAGACTTACGAGGCCGCCTGCAACGAGAAGGTGACCTTCACCAACGGCTACACCTGCACGGGCGAGCTGGTGGAGGGCTACGAGGCCCCGGCAGAGGAGACCGAGGAAGAGACCGAAAAGGTCACCAAGGCCAACAACTCCTACTTCACCGACCAGGTCATTTCGGATGTAGCTAAGAAGTTCGTGGAAATTTACGAATTGCAGGACAGCAAGCCCGACAGCGACGGCAATGTCATCAGCGCCTATGAGCGGGCGGTGAGCATGGTGTACGGCGGCGGGTACAAAATTTATACCACCCAAAATCTCACCTATCAGCAGATCGCTGAGGAGGAGTTTGAGACCACGGAATACCAGGAGCAGTTGGACTCCTACGGCCAGCCTTTGCAGATCGCCATGACGGTGATGGATCCCTACACCGGCGATGTGGTGGCGATGGTGGGCGGCACGGGCGTGAAGACTGCAGACCGGGCCTGGAACTGGGCCACGGAGGTGCGGCCCTGCGGTTCGGCGGCCAAGCCCATCAGCACTTATGCACCGGCTATGGATAACGGCACCATCACCGCGGCATCCATCATCGACGACTATCCCATCGACCTCAACGGCAGCGCCTGGCCCCGGAATGTGACCCGTGTTTACAGCGGCCTCACCAGCGTGCGGGAGGCCATCGTGCAGTCGCTGAACACCTGCGCGGTGCGGACGAATCTTTTGTACGGGACTTATAATTCTTATAAGTTTATGACCGAGAAGCTGGGGTTCACCACCCTGACGGAGACGGACTCCACCCAGGCGGGCAACATGGCCCTGGGCGGCTTTGACAACGGCGTGACCACCCTGGAGATGGCGGCAGCGTACAGCACTTTCGTGAACGACGGCGTTTACACCACGCCTCGGACTTATTCTCGGGTGGAGGACTCCCAGGGGAATGTCATTATCGACAACAATACCGAGTCCCATGTGGCTATGAAAAAGACCACGGCCTACTTGATGCGCAGCATTTTGCAGGATGTGGTGACCCGGGGCTCCGGCGGCGGCGCGTACTTCTCCGGCATGTCTATCGGTGGCAAGACCGGTACCACGGACGATGCGCGGGACCGCTATTTCGCGGGCTTTACCCCCTATTACTGCGCGGCGGTCTGGAGCGGCTATAAGTCCAACGAGGTGGTGTATTCCGATACCAACCCCTGCTCGGCTATGTTCAGACGGGTCATGAGCCGTATTCATGAGGGCCTGGAGGACCCGGGCTTCCATACCTGCGACGGGCTGACCACGGTGACGGTGTGTGCCGACAGCGGACAACTGGCTACCGAGGCCTGCGCGGCGGACTTCCGGGGCAGCCGGGTCCAAACGGTGCAGGTGGCGGCGGATACCGCACCCACCACCAGTTGCGAGATGCACAAGATCGTGTCCTACTGCAAGGACGGCAAGCATATTGCTACCACAAGCTGCCCGGCGTCCTCGGTGATGCAGGTGGCGGCCCTGGATTACGCCCGGGCGACGGTATACAACATCACGGTGCCGGACGACGCTTACCGGGTGCAGGTGCTCTCCAGCGGGGCGTGCCCGGTGCACGGCGGCTCGGTGATCGTGGACCCGGTGCAGCAGCCGAAGAACGACAACGAGCTGGACGATGCGGAGAAACCACGGGCGTGGATGTATCCGTGAGCGTGGAGTTGTGTAATTGAATTTGGTATGGAAAAGGGAGACGCGGGGGCGTCTCCCTTTTGGGTGTAAAACTATTATCTCTTTTGATTTTTGTGTTTTTTTAGATTTTGACTTTGGTGTTTTTGATTTTTACAGCTTTCCGGCTTTTTGCAGGGCCAGGACGATGGGGGGATCAGGAGCAGGTGGAGGGCGATGCCGGGGAGGGCGATGAGCCCCACCAGGGCCGCCCACCAGGGGCCGCAGATAAAGCCGCCCAGCAGCACGGGGATGTGCATGGAGCTCAGGGCCTTGACCGCCTGGGGTATCTGCCCGGTGAGAAAGGGCAGAAGCAGGCACAGGGCCAGGCACACGGTGGAATAGAGCAGCTTGCACAGGGAGAATTTTTGGGTGTTCTGATGGTTCATATCGGGGCCTCCAAAATAAGATCGCACCGGGTATCCGGGCGGAGCTGCTGAAAATAAAGCTGCTCCAGGGGGATCCAGCGGTGGAAGAATTGCTGTGCCTTCTCCGGCGGGCAGCGGCGCAGGATGCGCTGGTGCTGGGCCTCCGGGGAGATGCGGAGAAAAACGGAATAGGTATAATACGGGGCCAGGTCCGGGTGCAGGGAGTAGCTGCCCTCGATGATTTGAAACGGCGCGTAGGGCACGGTGGTGGGGGCCTGGAGGGACATGGAGCTGCAGTCGAAGCGGCGGAAAGTGACATCCTCGCCCCGGGACAGGGGCAGAAGCACCTCCTGCAAAAAGCGCTCCCGGTCGATGTTGCCCCCGGGCTGGGCAAGGCGCTGGGGTGTGCGCTGGTGGGCCTGGAGAAAATAGTCGTCGGTGTGGAAAACCGGGCAGCCGTATTTTTCCTGCAAGCGCCGGGCCAGGGTGGTCTTTCCGGCGCCGCAGCAGCCGTCGATGGCCAGGGTCAAGGGACGGCCTGCGGCGAGATTTTGGTCGATGACTTGCAGCAGAGGCTGCTCGGCGGGGGTGAAGTCCGGCATGACGGCGCTCCTTTCCTCAAAATTGAATCCACTATAACACATTTTCTGTGGTGTGTAAACCGGGGAAGCGTCACACAATCCAGGTCTCTACCTCCTGGGCTCCGGCAAATTTTTGGAAAGCGTCCTGGGCGGTATGCAGCAGCGCCGGGAGGTCGATGGTGTTTTCAAAGCAGTAGAGGACCGTGAGGATGTGGCGGGAGGTCTCCGTGACCATGGCCCGGGTGGAGTCGGACAGGGAGCTGCCGAAAATGCCCTCCTGGTCGGCCAGGACCAGCAGGTTTTCCAGGTCCAGAAAGTCCTTGCCGATGCCCGTGTAGCCCTCGCCGGGGCCGGCTTTGCGGAGCGTGACGGGGCCGCGCAGGGCGTCCAGGTCATAGGAACCGGCGGAGAGGCCGCTCTCCACCGAGAGGAGATTGTTCACATCCACCACGGAATTGATGCGGTAGAGGTCGTCGCCCCGGCGTACCCGGCGCAGCAGCGCCTCGGAGGAGACCCGGTAGCGGCCCGGATTGCGGCCAAAGGCCTTGTAGGCGGCGCGGCTGCCCCGCACGCCGGGAATTTCGCTCCACTCCTTGCCCTGGATGGCTTGGCGCACGGCGGGGAGCACCTGCTCGTCCATGTGCGCCCAAAAGGCGGCTTGGGACGGCTGCACCTCCGCCCGGAAGCAGAGCAGGCCCAGGCGAATTTCTGAATACACGGGGTAGAGCTGCGGATCGATGGCGACGGGATATTTCATTTGTGTGGCTCCTTTGCAATAAAAATCTACCTTATTATAAAATGGGTCAGGCGGGAACGCAAGGGGGAAACTTTGCGGGGAAATCCGCCGGAGAAGCATTGACAGGGCGGCGGGAATATGGGATAATATACAGATAACACGGTCGGGGTGTGGCGACATCCCGGCCCGACAGTGAGGGAAGACAAATGAGTTTAATGGAACTGGTGCTGCTGGCGGTGGGCTTGTCCATGGACGCCTTCGCGGTGGCTATTTGCAAGGGACTGTCCGTGCAGAAGCTGGGCTGGAAGCACTATTTGACCGTGGGCGCGTGGTTCGGCGGATTTCAGGCGCTGATGCCCACTTTGGGCTATCTGCTGGGCACCACCTTTGAGCGGTACATCACCTCGGTGGACCACTGGGTGGCCTTCGTGCTGCTGTGCCTCATCGGCGGGAATATGCTCAAGGAGGGCTTTTCCAAAGGGGAGGAGAAGGAGGAGAGCGCGTCTTTCGACTTCAAATCCATGCTGCTTTTGGCCCTGGCTACCAGCATCGACGCCCTGGCGGTGGGCATCACCTTTGCCCTGCTGCCGGATGTGAACATCTTCAGCGCCGTGGGGCTCATCGGGGCCATCACCTTCTGCCTGTCGGCGGTGG
This sequence comes from Clostridium sp. CAG:413, assembly GCA_963650985.1. GTDB lineage: Bacteria > Bacillota > Clostridia > Oscillospirales > Oscillospiraceae > Vescimonas. The sequence goes on along the minus strand of CAVJNL010000006.1, from coordinate 1,220 downwards.
GACTGAAGGTGGGCAACATTTTCGGGCTGAAATACAAGAGCAAGGCCGAGATCGTGGGGGGCGTGATCCTCATTTTGATCGGCGTGAAGATTTTGCTGGAGCATTTGGGCGTCATCAATTTTTGACGGAGGAAAAATGGCGGATATTCGGGAGATCGCGGATTTTTCCGCGCCGGAACTGGATATTTTTGCGCGGCTGCGGGAGAGCCAACTGGCCAATTGGGAGTGCGCGGAGAAGGGCATCTTCATCGCCGAGAGCCCCAAGGTCATTGAGCGGGCGCTGCTGGCAGGCTACGAGCCCATCTCGTTTTTGATGGAGCGCCGCCATGTGGAGAGCCAGGGCAAGGCCCTGCTGGAGCGGTGCCCGGAGGTGCCGGTTTTCACGGCGGAGGAGCCGGTGCTGGCGCAGATGACGGGCTTTCACCTGACCCGGGGGATGTTGTGCGCCATGAAGCGCCGGGCGCTGCCCGGGGTGGAACAGGTGTGCGCGGACGCCCGGCGGGTGGCGGTTTTGGAGCGGGTGATGAACCCCACCAATGTGGGGGCGATCTTCCGCTCGGCGGCGGCATTGGGTATGGACGCGGTGCTCCTGACGCCGGAGTGCAGCGACCCGCTGTATCGCCGCAGCACCCGGGTGAGCATGGGGACGGTGTTTCAGGTCCCCTGGACCTATTTGCCCGAGGGGAGCTGGACGGAAAAGCTGCACGCGCTGGGCTTTCGCACGGCGGCCATGGCCCTGCGGGAGGACTCGGTGCGGCTGAATGACCCCCGGCTCCTGGCGGAGGAGCGGCTGGCTGTCGCCCTGGGTACCGAGGGGGACGGTTTGGCGGACGGCAGCATTGAGGACTGCGACTACACCGTGTGCATCCCCATGGCCCACGGAGTGGACTCGCTGAATGTGGCGGCGGCCAGCGCCGTGGCCTTTTACCAGCTGGGCCGGGTGCGGGAATAAAAAATGAAGATTTTGAAGAAAAAAGTGTTGACAAATGCGCGGAAGTATACTATACTAAACAAGTCGGCAACAAAGACACCGCGAAGTGAATAAAACCTGGGGGTATAGCTCAGCTGGGAGAGCAAGTCACCAGTAAAGCAACCCGCAATCGTAACGCGGCATCTAAAAAGTTAATATCCCGGAAGTCCAGTAAAATCAAGGGCTTCCGGTTCCATGGGGGTATAGCTCAGCTGGGAGAGCAAGTCACCAGTAAAGCAACCCGCAATCGT